>NZ_JBSHAP010000051.1:0-59619 GCF_053611565.1 Kitasatospora sp. NPDC054795 | reverse complement strand
CCCGCCCCGGGCGCCCCCGCGGGGGGCCCCCCCCCCCGTGGGCGGTGGGGGAGGGGCCCGCCGCTTCGTCCCAGGTCGGGCGGTGGGGCGCCACGGATTGTCCACGGATATGCACGGACGGCAGCCGTCGGAGCCGCCGGGTCGATAGGCTGGTGGGTGCCCGCGGTCGCTCCGTGGGGGGACATCGGAAGGGGACGACATGTCGACACCAGCCCCGGGTCGTCACGCCGCTTTGGACCAGGGCCCGACGGGCTCGTTCACCTCCCTCCAGCACGCCCTCAGACTGCTGGAGGCGGTCGACCGCCACCCCGACGGTGCCACCCTGGTGGCCCTCGCCCGGGAGACCTCGCTCGGTCTGCCCACCGTGCGTCGGCTCGCCGAGATCCTGGAGGTCGAGGGCTATCTCCAGTGCCAGGACGGCGGTTGGCTGCTGGGCGGCACCTTCGCCCTGCTCGGCCAGCACAACCGGGAGCAGCTGGTGAAGGCCCGGCTCAACCGCAAGCTCGCCGAACTCCGGGACGAGCTGGGCGCCGCCGTGTACTTCAGCCGGTACCACGACGGCGAGTTGTCGGTGGAGGCGGTCTCGGCCGCCGACTACGCGCCGGCCGTGCAGGAGTGGGTGGACTTCCGGGCCACCGCGCACGCCAGCGCGATCGGCAAGTGCCTGCTCGGCCAGCTGGACGCGGACGCCCGGCGGGACCACCTCTCCCGGCACCCGGTCGCCCGGCTCACCTCCCGCACCGTCACCGACGCCGACCAGCTGATGCACCGGCTGGAGCGGCAGCCGGCCACGGTGCCGGTGCTGGACATCCAGGAGTACGCGCTGGGCACGGTGTGCGCGGCGGTGCCGATCACGGCGGGCAGTACGGTCGGCTGCCTGGCCACCTCGATGCCGGCGGACAGCGTCCACAGGCTGAAGGCGGCCGCCGAGCTGCTGGCGGCCCGGGCGGCGCCGCTGATGCTGGCGATGGCGGTCTGACGTCAAGCCGGCGCTCGCGCACACGAGTTCGGGTAGGCCCCGCCGGGAGACCGGTGGGGCCTACCGCGTTTCCCGTGGTGGCCGCCGGTGCGCGTCACTTATTAGACTCGATGTCGATAAGGGTCGCCGAACCCCTTGTCCTGACGGCTACCCGCGAGTACGTTTCCCTGGAGCCGAGCCGCCGCCCCCAGGTCAGGAGGGCCTGCCATGCCCCGTTCCACCCCCGTCCCCGCCCTCGCCGCCCCCGCCGCGCGCGTGCACGACAGCCTCGTGCTGGAACCCCGGGACGTCCGCTTCGACTGGGCCCAGCTGCCGCTGCACTGGATCCCCGACGAGCCGATGGCCACCCACGTCATCAACGTGCTGCACCTGCTGCTGCCCGAAGGGGAGCGGTGGTTCGTCAAGGTGTTCAAGGAGGCGCTGCCGCTCGTCCGGGACGAGCAACTGCGCGAGGAGGTCCTCGGGTTCATCGGACAGGAGGCCATCCACGCCGAGGCGCACCAGGAGGTCCTGGACCACCTGCTCGGCCAGGGGCTCGACCCGCGGCCGTACGTCCGGCAGATCTCCTGGCTGTTCCAGCGCGTCCTCGGCGACAAGCCGGGCCTGACGCCGGACCGGCAGCGGGAGAACGTCATCGAGCGGGTCGCCTTCATCGCGGCGATCGAGCACTTCACCGCCTTCCTCGGCAACTGGGCGCTCAACTCCCCGGGCCTGGACCGGGCCAAGGCCGACCCGACGATGCTCGACCTGCTGCGCTGGCACGGCGCGGAGGAGGTCGAGCACCGCAGCGTCGCCTACGACCTGATGGTCCACCTGGACCCGGGCTACCTGCGCCGGGTGCGCGGAATGGCGGTCTCCGGCCCGCTGCTCGTCCACCTCTGGGTACGCGGCGCCCGCTTCCTGCTCGCCGCCGACCCCTCCCTCGAAGGCCGGCTCAAGCCCACCTGGCGCGAGGCGGGCCGGATCGCCAGGCGCGGACTGCTGCCGGAGCCGGTCAAGTCGATCCGCTCCGGACTGCGCTACCTGCGACCGGGCTACCACCCGACCCAGGAGGGCTCGTCCAGCCAGGCGCTGGGCTACCTCGCCACCTCCCCGGCCGCCCGCGCGGCCGCCGGGCGCTGAGCCCGGTCCCTCTCCCACCCACCCCGAGGACCCCGCCGGATGGACCAGCTCACCCCGCCCCCCGACCTCTACGGCCGCCCCCGTCCCGACGGCTTCATGCGCCGGCTCACCGCCTTCGGCGACCGCTACTCCCCGGCCCTCGGCGGCCCGCTGCTGCGCCGCAACCCCCGCCGACCGCTCAGCCGCCCCACCCCGCCGCTCCAACTGGTCGTCGCCGAGCGCCGCCGACCGGCCGTCGACGTCGTGGAACTGCTCCTCGCCGACCCCTCCGGCGGCCCGCTGCCCGGCTGGCAGCCCGGCGCCCACCTGCGCCTCGTCCTGCCCTCCGGCCGCGAACGCCACTACTCCCTCAGCGGCGACCCGGCCGACCGCACCGGCTACCGCATCGCCGTCCGGCGGCTGCCCGGGGGCGGCGGCGGATCCGTCGAGGTCCACGACGCCCTGCACCCCGGCACCCGGCTCACCGCCCGCCGCCCGCGCAACGGCTTCGCCTTCTGCGCCGAGCCCGCCGTCCTCCTGCTGGCCGGCGGCATCGGCATCACCCCGCTGCTCCCGATGGCCCGCGAGGCGCGGCGGCACGGCCTGGACTGGCGCCTGGTGCACGTCGGCCGCAGCGCCGACACCCTGCCGTACACGGACGAGCTGCGCGCCCTCGACCCGCGCCGGGTGGTGCTGCGCACCGACGACGAGCACGGCGGCGTCCCCACCGGAGCCGAACTGCTCGCCCACGCCCCGCGCGGAGCCGCCGTCTACTGCTGCGGCCCGGCGCCGATGCTCACCGCCGTGCAGCGCGCCCTGGACGCCTCCCCGGCCGCCTCCCTGCACTTCGAGCGCTTCGGCGCCGCCCCGGTCACCGACGGCGAGCCGTTCGCCGTCCGCCTCGGCACCGACGGGCCGGACCTCGACGTCCCCGCCGACCGCTCCGCCCTCGACGTGCTGCGCGAGGCCCGCCCGGACCTCCCGTACTCCTGCCACCAGGGCTTCTGCGGTACCTGCGAGGTCCGGGTGCTGGCCGGCACGCCCGACCACCGGGACCGCCGCCTCACCCCCGAGCAGCGTGCCGCCGGCGCCCTGCTGCCCTGCGTCTCCCGGGCCGCCGAGGGCGAGACCCTCGTGCTCGACCTCTAGCTCGACCTCCAGAAGGAGCACCGCCATGGCGAAAGCGACCCCCGCCTTCCGCTACACCGAGCGCGACCTCGCCCGCTTCCGCGAGACCCAGCAGCTCGCCTACGCCTGCGCCGAACAGGTCGCCGCCTGGATCGAGCCCGGCGTCACCGAGCGGCAGGCCACCGCGGAGCTGCGCCGCCGCCTGGTCGCCGCCGGGGTGCAGGACTTCTTCCACGTCCCCTTCGCCTGGTTCGGCGACCGGACGGCGTTCCGGCACTTCCACACCCCGCTGCAGTTCTTCGCCGGCAACCGCCGCCTGGAGGAGGGCATGCCGTACGTGCTGGACTGCGCGCCCGTGGTGGACGGCTACACCGCCGACATCGGCTACGGCGGCAAGGTCGGCGAGAACCGGGTCTGGGACCGCCTGGCCGCCGACCTGGAGGTGTACCGGAAGCTGATCCTCGACGAGGTGCGGGCCCGCAGGCCGCTCGCCGAGGTGTACGCGGCGGTGGACGCCCAGATCGCCGCGCACGGCTACGACAACCGCCACCAGGTCTACCCGGGCCGGGTGATCGGCCACCAGGTCACCCGCAACACCGCGCGCGGCCCGGCCGGGGTGAACGTCCTCGGCTTCGGCGTGCGCACCCTCCAGACCCTCGGCCGCGAGCTGATCTCCGAGCGGCTGCACGGCCGTTCACCGCTCTGGGCGGACGGCCGGTCGTCCCGGCACGCGCCCACCCCGGGCCTGTGGGCGGTGGAGCCGCACATCGGCTTCCGGGGCGTGGGCATCAAGTTCGAGGAACTGCTGGTGGTCACCGAGGACGACGCCTACTGGCTCGACGACGACCTGCCGCACGTCCGCCGCTGGACCACCGGGACCGGGCAGACTGCCACCGGGCGGGCGGCCGTCCCGACCGCCGCCGGGCCGACCACGGCCGCCCCGACCGCCATCGCCCCGACCATCCAGGAGGCCACCCGATGACGAGCCCGACGAAGCGTCCGGCGCAGCCCCCGGCGGCGCCCCCGGTCCGCCGCCGGACCGTCCGCTCCGGCGGCCTCCCGCTCGCCGTCTTCGAGCAGGGCGACCCGGACGCCCCCACCGTCCTGCTCGTGCACGGCTACCCCGACACCCACGCCGTCTGGGACGACATCGCCGCCGACCTCGCCCGCGACCACCACGTGGTCCGCTACGACGTGCGCGGCGCCGGGGAGTCCGCCGCCCCCGCCGACCGGTCCGGCTACCGCCTGGAGCACCTCGCCGAGGACCTGTTCGCCGTCGCCGACGCCGTCAGCCCGGACCGCCCGGTGCACCTGGTCGCCCACGACTGGGGCTCGATCCAGTCCTGGGAGGCCGTCACCGAACCCGGCGCCGGGCGCCGGATCGCCTCGTACACCACGCTGTCCGGCCCCAGCCTGGACCACATGGGCCACTGGCTGCGCCACCGGGTGCGCCGCCCCACCCCCCGCCACCTCGGGCAACTGCTGCACCAGGGCCTGCACTCCTGGTACATCACCGCCTTCCACCTGCCTTACCTCGCCCCCGGCGTCTGGCGGCTCGGCCTGGCCCGGGCCTGGCCGCGGGTGCTGCGCGACCTGGAGCACGTCACACCGCGCGCCGACCACCCGCAGTCCACCCTGCGCCGCGACGCGGTCCGCGGCATCGAGCTGTACCGGGCCAACTTCCGCCCCACCCTGGGCAGTCCGCGCGAGCGGCCGACCGAGGTGCCGGTCCAGCTGATCACCCTCACCCGGGACCGGTACGTCGGCACCTACCTCTCCGAGGGGCTGGAGCGCTGGGTGCCCGAACTGACCCGCAGGACGCTGCACGCCGGCCACTGGTCGGCGCTGCTGGAGAAGGGAGCCGTCGTGGCCGGGATGGTCCGCGAGTTCACCGCCCGCATCGACGCGGGGCAGGCCCGACCGGCCGGGGACGACGGCCGGCTGGTCGTGGTGACCGGCGGCGGCAGCGGCATCGGCCGGGCCACCGCGCTCGCCTTCGCCGAGGACGGCGCCCGGGTGGTGGTCTGCGACCTCGACCTCGCGGCCGCCGAGCGCACCGCCGAACTCGCCTCGCTGATCGGCCCGAAGGCGCACGCCTACCGGGTGGACGTCTCCGACGGCGCCGCGATGGACGCCTTCGCGCAGACCGTCGCCGCCGAGCACGGGGTGCCCGACGTCATGGTCAACAACGCCGGCATCGGCCACTCCGGGACGTTCCTGCAGACCACCGAGAAGGAGTGGCAGCGGGTCCTGGACGTCAACCTCTGGGGCGTGATCCACGGCTGCCGCGCCTTCGGCACCCTGATGGCCGACCGCGCCCAGGGCGGCCACATCGTCAACGTCTCCTCCGCCGCCGCCTACCTGCCGTCCAAGGCGCTCACCGCCTACGCCACCAGCAAGGCCGCGGTGTTCATGCTCTCCGACTGCCTGCGGGCCGAGTTCGTCGGCCACGGCATCGGCGTCTCCACCATCTGCCCGGGCATCGTCAACACCAACATCACCCGCACCTCCACCTTCTCCGCCACCACCTCCACCGAGCAGGCCGCCAAGCAGGCCCGCGCCGCGAAGCTCTACGCCCGCCGCGGCTTCCCCCCGGAGAAGGTCGCGAGCGCCGTCCTCACCGCCGTCCGCACCGGCAGGCCCGTCGTCCCCGTCACCCCGGAGGCCAAGGCCGCCCGTTTCCTCTCCCGCCTCAGCCCCGGCCTGCTGCGCCTCGCCGCCCGCCTCAACATCACCTGACCGGGGGAGCATCGACTGATCGGGGCATATGGGCCTGCGATATCAAGTACCGTCGATATTGATATCGCAGGCCCGCTCCGCCTGGGAGGCCGACCATGGCCCGTACCGTGATAGACGTCAACGACGAACTGCTGGCCGAGGCCGCCGAGATCCTTGGTACGACGACCAAGGTGGCCACCGTCAACGCCGCCCTTGAAGACCTCGTGAAGCGCCGCAAGCGTGAGACTTTCATGGACTGGCTCGCCGAGGGCGGACTGCCTGACCTCACCGGACCGGTGGAAAAGGGATGAGCGAGCGCTTCCTGATCGACAAGTCGGCTTTCGCTCGCTTCTCCGAGCCGACGGTCAGGTCGGTCCTCAGGCCGAGGATCGTCAGAGGGCTCGTCGCCATCTGCGGCGCTGTCGAACTGGAGATCATGCACAGCGCCCGTTCCAAGGCCGACGCCCTTCGGATCCGGGAGGGCCTGAGCGGCTTCGACCGGCTGCCCACGCCCGACGAGGTGTGGGACCGCGCCATCGAGGTGCAGGCCCTCCTGACCTCGTCGGGCAACTGGCGGGCGCTGTCGGTGCCGGACCTCGTCGTCGCGGCCACCGCCGAGCGTCACGGGGCCACGGTGCTCCACTACGACGGTGACTTCGACATGATCGCCGCGGTCACCGGCCAGCCCACCGAGTGGGTCGTGCCTCCGGGGTCGGCGGACTGACGGATCAGGCGGCCGGGTACCGTCCGCCCCGGCGGGCGGGGGCCGGCCGGGGCTGTGAGAGCATCGAGGTCCATGGAGATGACAACGGCTCTGTGGTCCTTCGCCCTCGTCGTGGGGCTGCTCACCCTCACCCCCGGTCTCGACACCGCGCTGATCCTGCGGACCTCCGCCCTGGGGCGGCGCCGGCAGGCGTGGGGGGTCGTGCTGGGGATCCAGACCGGGACGCTGCTCTGGGGGACGCTGACCTCGGCCGGGGTGACGGCGCTGCTGACCGCCTCGCAGGTCGGGTACGAGATCCTGCGCTGGGCGGGCGCGGCGTACCTGGTGTGGATGGGCATCGGGATGCTGCGCAACCGGGGCGGCGAGGCGGCGGCCGAGGAGGAGCCGGAGGACGGCGGGTTCGCGCACGGCTGGCGGCGGGGCACGCTGACCAACCTGCTGAACCCCAAGGTCGGGGTCTTCTACGTGGCCGTGCTGCCGCAGTTCATTCCGGCCGGGGCCCCGCACTTCGCCGCCGGTGTGGCGCTGACCTGCGTGCACGTCGTGGAGGGCCTGCTCTGGTCGACGGTCCTGGTGGGCTTCGCCCAGGTGCTGCGCGGCTGGCTGCGCCGTCCGGCCGCCCGGCGGCTGATGGACCGGGTGACCGGTGCGGTCGTGGTGGGCTTCGGCGTGAAGCTGGCGCTGAGCGACTGACGTCCATCCGTGCTCAGCCGCCGGGCCGCTCAGCCGCCGAGCCGCTTGAGCCCCTCCATGAGTTCGTCGGCGTTCATGCAGGGGCGGATGTCGACGGTGGCGTTGAGCTGCAGCCAGAACGGCTCGGCGAGGGACGGGATCGAGGCCTCGTCCGCGATGTCGACGACGAAGATCATGGCCCGGTGCCCGTTGCGGCTGAGGAAGTAGGCCGCCTCCGGCTTGAGTTGGGCGAGGGTCTGCTGGATTTCCTCGCCGATCGTTCCATCGGTGATGACCTTGTTCGAGGTCGCGGTGTCGAGGTCGAGTTCGACCTCCAGCAGGGCGCGCATGATCCCTGCTCCTTCCCCGGGCTCGGGGCGAGTCCGCAACTCCAGCCTCCCGCCGTGCCGGTGGCCACGCAACGTGAGTGGTGCCGGAGCCGCTCCCGGTTCAGGCCGCGTGGGGGCGGGGTGCCGGGCCGTCGGCCGCGCGACCCTCGTCACCCTCCGTTCCCGTCCGCGACAGGTCGTGGTGGATCGGCCCGTCCGAGGCGCTCAGCGGCAGGCAGCTGCCGCCGCGCCGGTGGGCGACGATCTCGGCGGCGACCGAGACGGCCGTCTCCTCCGGGGTGCGCGAGCCGAGGTCGAGGCCGATCGGGGAGCGCAGCCGGGCGAGATCGGCCTCGGTGATCCCGGTCTCGCGCAGCTTGGCCACGCGGTCCCGGTGGGTGCGGCGCGAGCCCATCGCGCCGACGTAGCCGACCGGCAGTCGCAGGGCGCGCTCCAGCAGTGGGATGTCGAACTTGGCGTCGTGGGTGAGTACGCAGAGCACGGTGCGTCCGTCGATCCGGCCGAGCTGGGAGTCCAGGTAGCGGTGCGGCCAGTCGACCACCACCTCGTCGGCGTCGGGGAAGCGGCGGGTGGTGGCGAAGACCGGCCGGGCGTCGCAGACGGTCACGTGGTAGCCGAGGAACTTGCCGATCCGCACGACCGCGGCCGCGAAGTCGATCGCCCCGAACACCAGCATCCGCGGCGCCGGTACGTACGACTCGACGAAGCAGGTGACGGTGCCCCGCCCGTGTTCGTTGCAGGGGCGTCCGTCGAGGCCGAGCACGAGCCGGCCGGTGCGTCCGGCCTCCAGCATCGCCCGGGCCCGGGCGACGATCGCCCGCTCCAGTCCGCCGACCGTGGAGGGCGTCGGGGAGAGCGCCCCGGTGACGTCGTCGGCGGTGACCGCCAGCACGGCCCCGACCAGGCCGCCCGGCCCGGCGATCACCCGGACCAGCGCCACCGGGGTGCCGGCCGCGATGCGGGCGATCCCGGCGTCCAGCCCGGCGTCGGCCCCCGGCACCACCGGCTGGACGAACACGTCCAGGACGCCGCCGCAGGTCAGACCCACCGCGAAGGCGTCCTCGTCGCTGTACCCGAAGCGTTCCAGCACCGGCTCGCCGCTCGCGATCGCGGCCTGGCACAGCTCGTACACCGCGCCCTCGACGCATCCGCCGGAGATGCTGCCGACCGCCTCGCCGTCCGCGTCCACGGCCAGCGCCGCCCCGGGGTCGCGCGGTGCGCTGCCGGAGACGCCGACGACGGTGGCCACGGCGAAGGAGCGGCCGGCCGCCTGCCAGGCCCGCAACTGCTCGGCGATGTCCTGCATGGGGGCTCCTTACACGGTTTCGACAGTAGCGGGAGACGCCGCCGTACGGGAAACGATCCCGGACGGCGGCGGTGGTGCCCAGGGCGGTGCAAGGCGGTGGAAGGCGGTGGGTGCCCGGGTGGTGGCCGGTGCCGACTAGTGCACGCCCAGCCAGGACTTGACCGGGGTGATCGCGAAGTACACCACGAACACCGCGGTGAGGATCCACATCAGCGGCCCGGGCTCGCGCCACCGTCCCAGCCCGGCCTTGATGACGGTGTACGAGATGACGCCGGCCGCGACGCCCGCGGTGATGCTGTACGTGAACGGCATCAGCACGCAGGTGAGGAAGGCCGGGATCGCCACTTCGCGGTCGGACCAGTCGATGTGCCGGGCCTGGCTCATCATCATCGAGCCGATCACGACCAGGGCGGCCGAGGCCACCTCGACCGGGACGATCCCGGCGATCGGTGAGAAGAACAGCATCAGCGCGAACAGGGCGCCGGTGACGGTGGAGGCGAGTCCGGTGCGGGCGCCGTCGCCGACGCCGGTGGCGGACTCGACGAAGACGGTCTGCCCGGAGGCGCCCGCCAGGCCGCCGACCGCGCCGCCCGCGCCGTCGATGAACAGCGCCTTGGACAGCCCGGGCATCCGGCCCTGCCGGTCGGCCAGTCCGGCCTCGGTGCCGACGCCGATGATGGTGGCCATCGCGTCGAAGAAGCCGGCCAGCACCAGGGTGAACACCGCGACCGAGGCGCTGATGGCGCCCATGCCGTGACCGCCGAAGGCACCGAACAGGTCGACGTGGCCGAACAGGCCGAAGTCGGGTGCCGAGACCGGGCTGCCGGGCCAGACCGGCACCGAGTTCTTCCAGGCCTCGGCCGGTACGTGCGCGGCCCGGTTGACGATCATCGCGAGCACGGTGCCGCCGGCGACGCCGATCAGGATCGCGCCGCGGACGCCGCGCGCCATCAGCACGAAGATCGCCAGCAGGGTGGCGCAGAAGACGAGCACCGGCCAGCCGGCCAGCTCACCGGTGGGGCCGAGCGAGAGCGGGGTGGGGCCGCCGGTGTGCATGAACCCGGCCTTGTAGACGCCGATCACGGTGACGAACAGGCCGATGCCGATGGTGATGGCGTGCTTGAGCGGCAGCGGGATGCCGTTCATGATCCTCTCGCGCAGCCCGGAGACGACCAGCAGCACGATCAGCAGGCCGTAGATCACGCACAGGCCCATGGCCTGGGCCCAGGTGGTGTGCGGGACGACCAGCGCGGAGACCGCGCCGGAGACGGAGAGGCCCGCGGCGAGGGCGAGCGGGACGTTGCCGACCAGGCCCATCAGGACGGTGGTGACGGCGGCGGCCAGCGCGGTGGCGGTGGTCAGCGCGGCGTGGTCCAGCTTGACGCCGGTGGCGTCCGCGCCGCTCAGGATGAGCGGGTTGAGGAGGATGATGTAGGCCATCGCCATGAAGGTGGTGAGTCCACCGCGCAGTTCGTTGGCGAGGGTCGATCCGCGGGCCGAGATCTTGAAGTAGGCGTCCAGCGCGCCGGTGGGGCGCGGTGCCGGGGACGACGGGTGGGGGCCGTCCGCGGCGGGTCCGCCGTCGGCTGGTCTGTCTTCGGTGGTGCCGGGTTCCGTGGGGATCCTGGTCATGTCCACTCCCAAGTGTCAAAGGGGGTTGGGGTGGGCGAGCCGACCTGACTGCCGGTCAACGAGGCGGCACAGGGGGACGTATCGACTCACGGGGGCACTCGCGGGAAGGGTGGAGTGCGGGCGGTGCGGGCGGGGGTGGTGCTGGTGCGCACCGCTGCGGACCCCGGCGTGGGCAGGGCAGCGGGTGTGGGGGTGCCCCGGGGCGGCGGGGATGACGGGCACCGCCCCGGGGAGGGCGAACTCCGGCCGCCGGACCGGCGGCAGGGTGCCCGGCCGCGCCCGGCGGCGAGGCGCTCGGCCGGGTCTCAGCCGGGCTGTTCGGTGGTCAGGTGCTCCGGCCGGACCGGGATCCGGTTGAGCGCCAGCCCGGTGGCGTTGCGGATGGCGGCCACGATGGACGGCGTCGCGGAGACGGTCGGCGCCTCGCCGACCCCGCGCAGCCCGTACGGCGCGTTGGGGTCGGGCAGTTCGAGTATCTCCACCGGGATCGGCGGGGTGTCCAGGATGGTGGGGATCAGGTAGTCGGTGAAGGAGGCGTTGCGCACCTTGCCGTCCCGCACGATGATCTCCTCCATCACCGCGAGGCCCAGCGCCTGGGTGCAGCCGCCCTGGATCTGGCCGACCACGGAGAGCGGGTTGAGCGCCTTGCCGACGTCCTGGACGGCGGTGAGCTCGACCACCTTGACCAGGCCCAGTTCCACGTCCACGTCCACCACCGCGCGGTTGGCGCAGAAGGTGTACTGGACGTGGCCGAAGCCCTGGCCGGTCTCCTTGTCGAAGGGCTGGGTGGGCCGGTGGTGGTGCTCGCGGGTCTGCTCGATGACGTCGTCGCCGAGCAGGTCGACGATGGAGACCAGCGTGCCGGCCCCGGCCGAGACGACCTTGCCGCCGGTCAGCACCAGGTCGTCGTGGGTCCAGCCGTAGCGCCGGCGTCCCCGGTCGAGCAGTTCCCGGCGCACCGCCTCGGCGGCCAGCTTCACCGCGCCGCCCGTCATGTACGTCTGGCGCGAGGCGGAGGTCGAACCGGCCGACCCCACCTCGGTGTTGGCCGGGTGGATGGTGACCTGCTCGACGCCCAGCTCGGTGCGGGCGATCTGGGCGTGCACGGTGACGCCGCCCTGGCCGACCTCGGCCATCGCGGTGTGCACCATGGCGACCGGCTCGCCGCCGATCACCTCCAGTCGCACCCGGGCGGTGGAGTAGTCGTCGAAGCCCTCGGAGAAGCCGACGTTCTTGATGCCGACGGAGTAGCCGACGCCGCGCACGATCCCCTCGCCGTGCGAGGTGTTGGACAGGGCACCGGGCAGCCGGCGGATGTCCGGGTGCTCGGTGTCCAGCGGCGGCGGCAGCGGCATCTCCTTGGCCCGCCGGAGCAGTTCGGCCACCGGCGCGGGCGCGTCGATCTCCTGCCCGGTGGGCATGAAGTCGCCCTGCGAGACGGCGTTGAGCTGCCGCAACTCCACCGGGTCCATGCCCAGTTCGACGGCCAGCTTGTCCATCTGCGACTCGTAGCCGAACGCCGCCTGCACCGCGCCGAAGCCGCGCATCGCCCCGCAGGACGGGTTGTTGCTGTACAGGGCGATGGCGTGCATCCGCACGTTCGGGATGACGTACGGGCCGTGTCCGAGCGAGGCCGCGTTGCCGACCACGGCGGGGGAGGCGGAGGCGTAGGCGCCGCCGTCCAGCACGATCCGGCAGTCGGCGAAGACCAGCCTGCCGTCCCGGGTGGCGCCGTGCTCGTAGTGCATCCGCGCCGGGTGGCGGTGGACGTGGCCGAAGAAGGACTCGTCCCGCGAGTAGACGATCTTGACCGGTTTGCCGGTGTGCTGGGCCAGCAGGCAGGCGTGGATCTGCATCGAAAGGTCCTCGCGGCCGCCGAACGCGCCGCCGACGCCGGCCAGCGTGAGCCGGACCTTCTCCTCCGGGAGGTCGAGCACCGGGGCCATCTGCTGGCGGTCGACGTGCAGCCACTGGGTGGCGATGTAGAGGTCGATGCCGCCGTCCTCGGCGGGCACCGCGAGGCCGGACTCCGGGCCGAGGAAGGCCTGGTCCTGCATGCCGACCTCGTAGTCGCCGCTGACGATCACGTCCGCCAGCGCCCGCACCTCGTCGGTCACGCCGCGGCCGGAGACCAGCCGCTGCTCGTGGCAGATGTTGCCGTACGCATGGGACTTGTACGCGTGCGGCTCGTGCACGTACCCGTGGGTCTCCGGGTCGAGGCACTGCTCCTCGGTGACGATCGGGGTGAGCACCTCGTACTCGACCGCGATCCTCTTCACCGCGCGGCGGGCCGTCTCCGGGTGGTCGGCGGCGACCAGGGCGATCGCCTCGCCGTGGTACCGGACCCTGTCGATGGCCAGGGCCGGCTGGTCCTGGATCTCCAGGCCGTAGTACTTCGAGCCGGGGATGTCCTCGTGCGTCAGCACCGCGTACACCCCGGGCACCTTGAGCGCCTCGGAGATGTCCACCGAGAGGATGTTCGCCCGGGGGTGCGGCGAGCGCAGCGCCGTTCCCCAGAGCATGTCCTCGTGCCACAGGTCGGAGGAGTAGGCGAACTCGCCCCGGACCTTCAGGTTGCCGTCCGGGCGCAGCGGGGAGCCGCCGATGCCGTCCTTGGAGGCCTGGTTGATGTTCTGGAGGTTCTTCTGTCCCTGGATCGGCCGCTGGACCGTCCGCCCGCTCATTCCGCAGCCCCCGCTCCCGCGCAGGTGCGGGCCGAGGCCAGCCGCACCGCGTCCATGATCTTCTCGTAGCCGGTGCAGCGGCACAGGTTGCCGGACAGCGCCTCGCGGATGTCGTCGTCGCTCGGCTGCGGGTCGGCGGCCAGCAGTGCGTCGGTCTGCACCAGCAGCCCGGGGGTGCAGAAGCCGCACTGGACGGCGCCGGCGTCGACGAACGCCTGCTGGACCAGGCCCAGTTCGCCGTCCTCCGTGCCCAGGCCCTCGACCGTGCGCACCTCGCGGTCCTGCACCTGGCCGGCCGCGACCAGGCAGGAGCAGACCGGGACGCCGTCCAGGTAGACCGTGCAGGAGCCGCACTCGCCCTGCTCACAGGCGTTCTTCGAGCCCGGCAGGCCGACCCGCTCGCGCAGCACGTACAGCAGGCTCTCGCCCTCCCACACGTCGTCGGCCTCGACCGGCTTGCCGTTGGCGGTGAAAGTGACCCTCATGCCGCGCTCCTGATCTGCTTGCCGTAGTCGTTCCAGGTCCAGGTGAGGGTGCGGCGGGCCATCACGGCGAGCGCGTGCCGGCGGTAGTCGGCGGTGCCCCGCACGTCGTCGATCGGCGAGGCCGCGGCCTTGACCAGCTCGCCGAAGCGCTGGACCACCTCGGTGCCCAGCAGTTCCCCGGACTCCCACAGGCCGCGCTCGGCGAGCACGCCCCGGAGGTACTCCTCGGCCTCGACGGCCCGGCGCGGCGTGGGGGCGGCCGAACCGATGCCGGTGCCGACGGTTCCGCTCCTCGGGTGCAGGGCGAAGCCGAACGCGCAGACCGCGATCACCATGGCATTGCGGGTACCGATCTTCGAGAACTGCTGCGGCCCGTCCGCCACCGGGATCCGCACGGCCCGGATCAGCTCGTCGGCCTCCAGGCAGTTGCGCTTCACCCCGACGTAGAAGTCGTCGATCGGGATCAGCCGGGTGCCGCGCACCGAGGCCGCCTCGACGAACACGTCCCGTCCGGCCGCCAGCAGCGCCGGGTGCGCGTCGCCGGCCGGGGAGGCCGCGCCGAGGTTGCCGCCGACGCTGCCGCGGTTGCGGATCTGGGGGGATCCGACGGTGCGGGCCGCCAGCGCCAGCCCGGGCAGCGGACCGGACAGCTCCGCGATGATCCGGGCGTACGGGACCGCGGCGCCGAGCCGCACGACGCCGTCGTCGTTCGACCATTCGGTGAGCTCGGTGATGCGGTTCAGGTCGAGAATCGCGGATGGCCGGTGCACGTCGAAGTTCAGCTCGACCATGACGTCCGTGCCGCCCGAAAGGGGCAGCGCGGTCGGGTACTCGGCCTTCGCCGCGAGTGCCTCGTCCCAGGTGGCGGGCCGAAGGAACTCCATGCGGGTGTCTCCTCAAGTCTTCGCCCGCCGGGTGCCCGGCGGCGTGTCGCCCAGTGAACCGCTGTCACGCGGCCCACTGGCAGTCACCGATGGCATGAAGCCCCGGCTGTGAGCCCGCCCGGCATCCTGTACGTTCCTCTAAGGAGGGGAATCTCGCAGCCCGGGTGTTCGCCGGGTGCTACCTACGACCGTAGTCCGGCCGGGATCCGCGGGCTACGGACCCGCGCGCACGCCCGCTCGGCCAGGCCCTATCGTTACCCCTTCACCCCTCCCCCCCCAAGCCCCGTTAAGGAGTCCGCGGATGCGCGTCCGTGACCTGCTCGCCCCCGGAGCCCCGCGACTGCGCCTGCTCGCGGCCGAGGAAGAGCTGGACCGGCAGGTCAGCGGCGTGATGACGACGGACCTCCAGGACCCGGGCCGCTACCTGCACGGCGGCGAACTGGTGCTCACCGGCATGCTCTGGCGCACCGTCCCGGCCGACTCCGAGCGTTTCGTCCGCACCCTGGCGGCCGGCGGCGCGGTGGCCCTGGCGGCCGGCGAGGCCGAGGTCGGCCCGGTGCCCGAGGACCTGGTCGAGGCCTGCCGGCGGCACCGGATGCCGCTGCTCGCCGTCCCCGACGACATCGCCTTCGGCACCGTCACCGAGTTCATCGGCCGCCAGGTCTCCGCGGACCGCGCGGCCGACCTCGCCGCCCTGGTCGACCGGCACCGCCTGCTGGTCTCGGCGGCCGGCGGCGGCGGACTGGACGCGGTGCTGGACCTGCTCGGCGGCGACCTCGACCTGGACTGCTGGGTGCTCACCCCGACCGGCGCGGTGATCGCCGGCCCCGCCGACCGGCTCTCCGCCCAGGACCGCGACCAGCTGGTCCGCGCCCACCTCGCCGCCCAGCGCCAGCGCCGCCGCCCCCCGCACCGGGCCCGGCTGGCGGCCGGCTCCTACTCGCTGCTGCCCGCCCCGGTCTCGGCCGAGCACGACGCGCCGCTCGTCGACTGGGTGCTCGCGGTGGCCGGCGACGTCACCGAGTGGACCGCCAAGCGCCAGCAGCTCGCCGAGAACCTGGCCCGGCTGGTGGCCGCCGAGCGCCACCGCCGCGACGAGGGCCGCCGGCTGCGCCGCCGCCTCGCCGACGAGGTGCTGGCCCTGCTGCGCCGCGACGCCGACCCGGCCGAGATCAGCCGCACCCTGTACGCCTCCTCGGCGATGGCCGTCGGATACGAGATCCCCGATCCCAAGTCCCGGGCGCAGGAAGGCTCCTGGCTGGTGCTCAGCGCCGAGGGCACCGGCCTGCCGGAGGGCACCGTACGGGCGGTGCTGGAGGAGGCGCTCGGCGGCGACACCGACCGCGCCCTGGTCGCCGGGACGGGCACCGGCGCCGTGGTGGTGCTGCCCGCCCCGGAGGGCCCGGTGCCCGCCGACGCCCTGCGCGAGTTGCTCGCCCCGCTGGAGGCCGGGCTCGGTTCGGAGGGCCGGATCACCCTCGGGGTCTCCGCCCCCGCCTCCGGGGCCGGGGGTCTGCGCGGCGCCCTGGAGGAGGCCCGGCACGCCCGCCGGATCGCCGCCTCCCGGGTCGGCCGGGTCTGCGTCGCGGGCCCCGAGGAGCTCGCCTCGCACGTGCTGCTGCTGGCCGCCGTCCCGGACGAGGTGCGCCGCGCCTTCCGCGGCCGGTTGCTGGACAAGGTGATCGCGTACGACATCGAGCACCAGGCGGACCTGGTCCGCACCCTGGAGGCCTTCCTGCGCTCGGACGGTTCCTGGACCCGCTGCGCCGCGCAGCTGCACGTCCACGTGAACACCCTGCGGTACCGGATCGGCCGGATCGAGGAGCTGACGGGGCGTGACCTCTCCCGGCTGGAGGACCGAGTGGACTTCTACCTGGCGCTGGAGCTGGCCTGACGCCGCGCCCGGACATGCGGCAGGGCCCGCCTCGACCTCGGTCGCGGCGGGCCCTGCCCGTACGGTTCGCTGCTGCCGGCCGGCCTACTGGACCGGGATGACCGAGGTCAGCCACTGGAAGGCGGCCGGGACCATCTTCTTCCACTGCTCGGTGGTGTGCGGGCCGGTGCCCTCCTCGACCTGGACGGTGGTCGGGGCCTTGGCGGCGGCGCGGATCGCCTCGCCGTCCTCGTAGCCGTCGCCCTTGGAACCGCTGACCAGCAGGGCGACCTTCGGCGGCTGCGGGGCGGCCTTCAGGATGTTGACCGGGTTGTTGGCCTCGCGCAGCTTGGCGTCCTTGCCGACCAGGGAGTCCGGCTCCTGGGCCGGGTCGTTGTAGCCGGACATCGCGATGGCGGCCCGGTACCGGTTGGGGTGGGACAGCGACAGCTTGGCGGCGCAGTGCGCGCCGGCCGAGTAGCCGGCGATCGCCCAGCGGTCCGCGGACGGGTCTGCCCGGAAGTTGTCCAGCACCATCTGCGGGACGTCGCGGGTGACCCAGGCGTCGGCGTTGATCTTGCCGGGGATGTCGGTGCAGCCCGCGTCCTGGTTGTTCAGCAGCTTCGTGCGGGGCGAGACCAGGATGAACGGGGCGACCTTGCCCTGCTGCATCAGCGGCTTGAGCTGCTCGGAGACCTTGAGGGTGCCGTACCAGGTGGAGGAGGAGCCGGGGTAGCCCGGGATCAGCTCGACCACGGGGAACTTCTTGTCCTTGAACGCCGGGTCGTTGTACTGCGGCGGCAGCCAGACCAGCACCTCGCCGTCGACCCCGGACACCTGGCCCTTGAGCTCGGTCCGCTGCACGTCGTTCGGGACGAGCGGGTCGTTCACGCCGCTGAAGCTCTGCTTGACCTTCGGCGGCTCCTTGGCGGCCTCACCGCCCTGGCCCGCCGGGGCGGCCGGGTCGACCGGCGCCAGGACGGGCACCGCGCGGACGTGGTTGCCGGTGCCGAGCAGGTCGTCCCAGTTGCCGTAGATCAGGTTGGCGTTGTTGACCATCACGAAGACCATCAGGACGGCCGTGACCTGGCAGAACATGATCATGACGATCCGGGTGAGGTAGCGCACCGGCTGCGGCCCGCCGACCTTCCCCCAGAACAGCAGCGCCACTGTGATGGACACCGGCACCAGGATGACGGTGAGGAGGAAGAATGGCGTACCTGTCAGTTCCATCGAGTTCTCGTATCGGGTCGCACGCCGCCCGGGCCCCACTCGCCCGGACGCACGTCAATGGCATCAGACGGTGATGGACCGATGATCGGTTGCCGTCCGAATCTGTGCGGAACCTGAGAGGAACATCACGTTCTCGCGATGAACCCGTTCGGATCGGCGCCTAAGTCTGCCACCCGGACAGACGTCGTCCGGACCAGATGTTCAGCGAACTACCAGGAAAGGTCCCCCGGGGCACCTTACCTCCCAGGCCATTGGGCCTGCCGGGCGAGGCGGTGCGATCCCGCGCGACCAGGGAAGGGAGACTATGGGGATGAGCATCACCCGCTTTCGCCCGTCCCGCCGCTTCTGGCCCGTGTGCGCCGTCCTGGCACTCGCGGTCACCGCGGCCGGTTGCAGCAGTACCGGAGGCAGACGCGCCGAGGAGGCCCGCGCCAAGGCCGCGGCCACCGGCGGCAGCGCCGTCACCACCCCGCGTTGGAAGGTCGCCATGGTGACCCACGCCGGAGCCGGCGACGCCTTCTGGGACACTGTGCGCAAGGGCGCCGAGCAGGCCGCCGCCAAGGACAACATCACCTTCCTGTACTCCAACGACGCGCAGACCCAGAACCAGGTCCAGCTCGTCCAGGCCGCCATCGACCAGAAGGTCGACGGCCTGCTGGTCACCCTCGCCAAGGGGGACGCCATGGCCGACGTCCTCGGCAAGGCCAAGGCCGCGGGCATCCCCGTGATCACCATCAACTCCGGTCAGGAGTTCTCGCAGAAGTTCGGCGCGCTGACCCACATCGGCCAGGACGAGTCCACCGCCGGGCAGGCGGCCGGTGCCGAGCTGGCCTCGCGCGGCCGCAAGAACGTGCTCTGCGTGATCCACGAGCAGGGCAACGTCGGCCAGGAGCAGCGCTGCTCCGGAGCCCAGTCCAAGGCCGGCGGCGCCTTCCAGGTGCTCTACGTCAACGGCGTCGACATGCCCGACGCCCGCGCCGCGATCTCCGCCAAGCTCCAGGCCGACCCGGCCATCGACACCGTGCTCACCCTCTCCGGCCCGATGGCCGCCACCGGTCTCCAGGCCGTCCAGGACGCCCGCCGCAGCGTCGAGCTGGACACCTTCGACCTGGGCACCCAGGTGGTGTCCGGGCTCAAGTCCGGCAGCGTCGGCTTCGCCGTCGACCAGCAGCCCTACCTCCAGGGCTACACGGGCGTCGACCTGATCTGGCTGTACAAGTACAACCTGAACATGCTCGGGGGCGGCAAGCCCGTCGAGACCGGTCCGCAGATCCTGACCAAGGACAACGCCGACGCGCTCGCCGAGTACGTCGCGAGGGGGACCAGGTGAGCAGCCCCGACCTCCTCGCCCACGACGGCCTGGTCGACGGCCGCCCGGCGGCCCTGCGGCGGCTCCTCGCCCGCCCCGAGCTGGGCGCGCTGATCGCCGCCGTCGCGGTCTTCGTGGTCTTCGCCGTCGTCGCCGAACCCTTCCTGCGGGTCTCCTCGCTGGGCACCGTGCTGTACGCGGCCTCCACCATCGGGATCATGGCGGTGCCGGTCTCGCTGCTGATGATCGGCGGCGAGTTCGACCTCTCGGCCGGCGTGCTGGTCACCACCGCGGCGCTGACCTCCTCGATGGTCTCGTACCAGTTCACCGCGGTGACCTGGGTCGGCGTGCTGGTCTCGCTGGCGACCACGCTGGCCGTCGGCTGGTTCAACGGGTGGATGCTCGGCCGCACCAGGCTGCCCAGCTTCATCGTCACGCTCGGCACCTTCCTGATGCTGACCGGCGCCAACCTGGGCGTCACCAAGGCGATCTCCGGCACCGTCTCCACCAAGTCGATCTCCGACATGGAGGGCTTCGCCTCCTGCCGCTGGCTGTTCGCCTCCGAGGTGACCGTCGGCGGGCTGACGATCAAGGCCACCGTCTGGTGGTGGCTCGGCCTGCTCGCGGTCGGCAGCTGGGTGCTGCTGCGCACCCGCTTCGGCAACTGGATCTTCGCGGTCGGCGGCGACGCGCAGGCGGCCCGCGCGGTCGGCGTGCCGGTCGCCCGGACGAAGACCCTGCTCTACCTGGGCGTCGGCTTCGGCGCCTGGGTGCTCGGCCAGCACCTGCTGTTCTCCTTCGACACCGTGCAGTCCGGCGAGGGCGTCGGCAACGAGCTGATCTACATCGTCGCGGCCGTCATCGGCGGCTGCCTGATCACCGGCGGCTACGGCTCGGTGGTCGGCTCCGCGCTCGGCGCGCTGATCTTCGGCATGGTCAGCAAGGGGATCATCTACGCCCAGTGGAACCCGGACTGGTTCAAGTTCTTCCTCGGTGCGATGCTGCTGCTGGCCGCGCTGCTGAACGCCTACGTCAAGCGCCGGGCCGAGCGGGGGCCGCGATGAGCACGGACATGACGAGCGCGGCCGCGGCGGGCACCGAACTGCTCTCCCTGGAGGGAGTCGGCAAGAGCTACGGCACCGTCCGCGCGCTGCAGGACGTCTCGCTGACCCTGCGGGCCGGCGAGATCAGCTGCGTGCTCGGCGACAACGGGGCCGGCAAGTCCACCCTGATCAAGATCATCGCGGGGCTGCACCAGCACGACGAGGGCACCTTCACCGTCGGCGGCGAGGAGGTCCGCCTGGACTCCCCGCGCCAGGCCCTGGAGCGCGGCATCGCCACCGTCTACCAGGACCTCGCGGTCGTCCCGCTGATGCCGGTCTGGCGCAACTTCTTCCTCGGCTCCGAGCAGGGCACGCGCCGCTGGGGCGGCCTGCGGCTGGACGCCGACGGGATGCGCGCCACCACCCGCGAGGCGCTCGCCAGGATGGGCATCGACCTGTACGACGTCGACCGGCCGATCGGCACCCTCTCCGGCGGGCAGCGCCAGTGCGTGGCCATCGCCCGCGCGGTGCACTTCGGCGCCAGGGTGCTGATCCTGGACGAGCCCACCGCCGCGCTCGGCGTCAAGCAGTCCGGAGTGGTGCTCAAGTACGTCACCGCCGCCCGCGACGCCGGGCTCGGGGTCGTGCTGATCACCCACAACCCGCACCACGCGTACCTGGTCGGCGACCACTTCACCCTGCTCAAGCGGGGCCGGATGGCGGGCAGTCACCCGCGGGCCGAGATCGGCCTCGAACAGCTCACCACCGAGATGGCCGGGGGCTCCGACCTCGCCGAGCTCTCGCACGAGCTGGCCCGGCCCTCCGTTTCCGACCCCCGTGAGCCCGACCCCCGCGACCCCGACCCAGGCGAGGAGCGTCTGCAGCCGTGACCAGCTCCCAAGGCAGCACCCGGCCACCCGTCCTGCCCACCCTGCTCGGCCTCGGCCCGCGCGCCGAGCGCCGCCGCCGCGCCCTGCCCGCCGGGATACTGCGGCTGCCCACCATCGGCGTCGACATCGGCGGCACCAAGGTGGTCGCCGGGGTGGTGGACGGCGAGGGCAAGGTGCTGGAGAAGCTGCGCACGGACACGCCGCACAAGAGCAAGAGCCCCAAGGTGGTCGAGGACGTCATCGTCGAGCTGGTGCTCCAGCTCGCCGACCGGCACGACGTCCACGCCGTCGGCATCGGCGCGGCCGGCTGGGTCGACGCCGACCGCTCCAAGGTGCTGTTCGCCCCGCACCTCAACTGGCGCAACGAGCCGCTCCGGGAGGCGCTCAGCGAGCGGCTGCGCTTCCCGGTGATCGTGGAGAACGACGCCAACGCGGCCGCCTGGGCCGAGTGGCGCTTCGGCGCCGGGCGCGGCGAGGACCACATGGTGATGCTCACCCTGGGCACCGGCATCGGCGGCGCGGTGGTCCGGGACGGCTACGTGGACCGCGGCAAGTACGGCCTGGCGGGCGAGTTCGGGCACATGCAGGTGCTGCCCGGCGGTCACCGCTGCCCGTGCGGCAACCGGGGCTGCTGGGAGCAGTACTCCTCCGGCAACGCGCTGGTGCGCGACGCGCGCGAGCTGGTCGCCGAGGAGTCGCCGGTGGTGCAGCCGCTGCTGGCCCGGGCGGGCGGCACGGTCGAGGGAATCACCGGCCCGCTGGTCACCGAGGCCGCCCAGGACGGCGACCCGACCGCGACCGAGCTGCTCTACGAGGTCGGCACCTGGCTCGGCGTCGGCATCGCCAACCTGGCCGCCGCGCTGGACCCCGGCCGCTTCGTCATCGGCGGCGGGGTCTCCGAGGCGGGCGACCTGCTGCTCGGCCCGGCCCGGGACACCTTCCGCCGCACCCTCACCGGGCGCGGGTTCCGCCCGGAGGCCGCCATCGTGCACGCCGCCCTCGGCAACGAGGCGGGCCTGGTCGGCGCGGCCGACCTGGCCCGGCAGGTGGCGCGGCGCTTCCGCACGATCAAGCGGCGGCGGGTGGAGCGCAGCGCGCTGTAGGCGGGGGCGGGGCGGTGCGGTTGTCGGATCATCCCTCCTGTGGAACAACTGATGAGTTGACGTCGACTCAGGAGGACTCGCATGAGAGCTCTGACCCGCCTCGCGCCGTCTCTGTTACTCACCACCGCACTGGTCTGGTCCGGCGTCGGGCCGGCCGGCGCGGCGGCCCCGCCGTCGAAGGCGCCGGAGGCGGTGGGCTGGGGCGGTGCGGTGGCCACCGTCGACGCCGACGCCACCGCCGCCGGCATCGAGGTGCTGCGCAAGGGCGGCAACGCGGTCGACGCGGCCGTCGCCGCCGCCGCGGCCCTCGGGGTCACCGAGCCCTACTCCTCCGGCATCGGCGGCGGCGGGTACTTCGTCCACTACGACCACGCCACCGGACGGGTGCACACCATCGACGGCCGCGAGACGGCCGGCCGCACCGCCGACAGCGGCCTGTTCCTGGAGGACGGCAAACCGCTGGCCTTCGCCGACGCCGTCACCAGCGGACTGTCCGTCGGAGTGCCCGGCACCCCCGCCACCTGGGACGCCGCGCTGCGCCACTGGGGCACCCGCTCGCTCGCCCAGAACCTCGAACCGGCCGAGCGGATCGCCGACAACGGCTTCGTCGTGGACGACACCTTCCGCAACCAGACCGCCGACAACTACGCCCGGTTCAAGGACTTCCCGGCCACCGCCAAGCTCTACCTGCCGAACGGCAAGCCCCCCGAGACCGGCAGCCTGCTGCGCAACCCCGACCTCGCAGCCACCTACCGGCTGCTCGCCAAGGACGGCGTCAAGGCCTTCTACCAGGGCGAGTTGGCCGGGGACATCGTCAACACCGTGCAGCACCCGCCGGTCGACCCGGCCTCCGGCCGCAACGCCCGCCCCGGCCGGGTCGACACCACTGACCTCGCCGACTACCGGGTCCGCGACCAGGCGCCCACCCACGTCTCCCACGGCGCCTACGACGTCTACGCGATGGCCCCCTCCAGCTCCGGAGGCACCACCGTCGGCGAGGCGCTCAACATCCTGGAGGACGGCGGCGACGTCTCCGCGTACAGCAGCACCCAGTACTACCACCACTTCCTGGAGGCCTCCCGGATCGCCTTCGCCGACCGCAACCGCTGGGTCGGCGACCCGGCCTTCAACGACGTCCCCACCAAGCAGCTGCTCTCCGAGCGCTACGCCGCCTCCCGGGCCTGCCTGATCAGCCCGGACCACGCGCTCACCAGCCCGCTCGCCCCCGGCGACCCGCGCCACCCGGCCCCCTGCGCCGACACCGGCCAGGCCGTCGCCGAACCGTACGAGGGCCCCAACACCACCCACCTGACGGTCGCCGACCGCTGGGGCGACATCGTCTCCTACACGCTCACCATCGAGCAGACCGGCGGCAGCGGGATCACCGTCCCCGGCCGGGGCTTCCTGCTCAACAACGAGCTGACCGACTTCGACTTCACCCCGCTCGCGCCCGGCGTCCCCGACCCCAACCTGCCGGGCCCCGGCAAGCGGCCGCGCTCCTCGATGTCCCCGACGATCGTGCTGCGCGACGGCGAGCCGGTGCTCGCGACCGGCAGCCCCGGCGGCGCGACCATCATCACCACCACCCTCCAGGTGCTGCTCGGGCGGCTCGACCGCGGCCTGAGCCTGGAACAGGCCATCGCCGCACCGCGCGCCAGCCAGCGCAACGGCGCCACGACCCAGGTCGAGCCCGGCTTCCTGGCGCTGCCCGAGCGGGCAGCGCTGGAGGGCCTCGGACAGAGCTTCGTCAACGGCGGCGAGATCGGTGCCGCCACCGGCGTGGAACGGCTTCCGGACGGCCGCTGGGCGGCCGCCGCCGAACCCGTGCGGCGCGGTGGCGGCTCGGCCGCGGTGGTCCGGCCCGCGCGCTGATCGGGCCGGACTGTCGGTGCCGGACGGTATGTTCGGGGTGGGCCTCCCACGCGAGGGGCGGCCCACCCCGTCCGCATGCCCGTCCGCACCGAACCACCGGGAAGGCCGCCCGCCGTGACCGTCCGCATCGCCACCTGGAACATCAACTCCGTCACCGCGCGGCTGCCCAAGCTCCTGGAGTGGCTGGAGGGCGCCAAGCCCGACGTGCTCTGCCTCCAGGAGCTCAAGTGCGCGGCCGACGCCTTCCCGTACGAGGCGGTCCGCGAGCTCGGCTACGAGACGGCCGCGCACGGCAACGGCCGCTGGAACGGCGTCGCGATCGTCTCCCGGATCGGCCTGGACGACGTCGTGCGCGGCCTGCCCGACCAGCCCGGCTACCTCGCCGACGGCGCCCTGCTGCCCGAGGTCGAGCCGCGCGCCGTCGCCGCCACCTGCGGCCCGGTCCGGGTCTGGTCGGTCTACGTGCCCAACGGCCGCGAGGTCGGCCACCCGCACTACGAGTACAAGCTGGAGTGGCTGGAGGCGCTGCGCAAGGCCGCCACCGAGGACGCCGCGGGCTCCCGCCCGTTCGCCGTCCTCGGGGACTTCAACATCGCCCCCACCGACGAGGACGTCTTCGACGCCGCCGCCTTCGAGGGCCTCACCCACGTCACCCCGGTCGAGCGCGCCGCGCTGACGTCCCTCGGCGAGATCGGCCTCCAGGACGTGCTGCCCCGCCCGCTCAAGTACGACCGCCCCTACACCTACTGGGACTACCGCCAGCTGGCGTTCCCGAAGAACCGGGGCATGCGGATCGACCTCACCTACGCCAACAAGCCCTTCGCCGACGCCGTCACCGACAGCTACGTGGACCGCGAGGCCCGCAAGGGCAAGGGGACCTCGGACCACGCGCCGGTCGTGGTGGACCTGGACCTCGACGTCTGAGCCGCGCCGCGGGCGTCACGCCGGGTCACGGGCCGTAACCCGAACGGTCGTGAGCGCTGGCCGAGCGCGGGGCGGGTGCCTACCGTCGGTGAATGACCGGGTGCAGTCGCTCGACCAGGTGGACATGGGAGTCCCCGGCTGCGCCCGAGAATCCCGGAGGTTCCGGCATGCGCCCCACGCGTACGGCCGCCGCCGTCCTGATCGGCGCGACGGCGCTGACCGGCCTGACGGCCCCCCTCGCATCCGCCAGGGACGGCTCGGCCTCGGTCAGCCCGTCCCAGGCCGCACCGGGCCAGACCGTGACGGTCACGGTCTCCTGCGAGAAGTCGGACAAGCCCGACGCCAAGACCATCACCGCCCGCTCCGCCGCCTTCGAGGGCGGTCCGGCGACCCTCACCCTGGGCCCCGACGGCAAGCACAGCGGCTCCGCCCGACTGGCCGGCCAGCACGCCGGGGACAGCAAGGTCGACGGCACCTGCCCGGACGGCGGCGCCTTCGCGACCACCGTCACGGTCGCCACCGCGGCCTCCACCACCCCGGACAGGAGCACCGACAAGGACCTCCGGACGAACCCCGACAAGAGCCTCGGCGAATGGGGCGAGGCCGCGGGGGAGTGGGCCGGTTCGCTCGGGCAGTCCGGCGCCGGCAGCCAGCAGGTCGCCCCGCACGGCGCGGTGCAGACCGGCCTCGGCGGCTCGGTCGCGGCGGACCCGGCGGAGCTGGCCGGCGGCCTCGCGCTGGTCGCCGGCGGCGTCGGTGGCTTCTGGCTGCTGCGCAGGCGCGGTGCCTGACGGGACCGGCGGCGCGGCGGCGGGTCAGACGGTCAGCGGCTCGGCGCCGCCGTTGCGCCTGTCGGCCCCGGTGCCCTCGACGCCCTCGCGGTGCAGCCGGTCCTGGTGCCGGAGGGTGCCGTCGGCCAGCAGGTACTGGGCCAGCACATAGGTCGCCATGATCCAGAACTGATGGCCCGGCAGCTCCCGCCACTTCGCCAGCTGGGTGGCGATCAACGTGTCGGAGAGCAGGAACAGCGCCCCGCCCAGCCCGGTCCGCCAGCCCAGCCCGGCCGAGGTGACGGCCGTGGAGGCGAGCAGCAGGCTGTAGCCCGCCACCGGGACGCGCAGGTCCCCGAGGTCCGGCCAGAGCTGCCCGACCAGGGTCACCCAGGCCGTCGCGTACGCGGCCGCGACCATCAGCGCCCGGCGGCGGTCGGTGAGCGCGCCGCGCTTGACGAACATCGTCACGTAGCAGACGTGCGCCGCCGCGAACGAGCCCATGCCCGCGAGGAACGCGGGATCGTTCTTCAGCTGGAGCAGCACGTCCCCGCCCGCGCTCAGCATCAGGGCCGGCGCCAGCAGCTTCGGCGCCTCCTGCCCGGCCTTCCTGGCCGCCGCCACGCTCTGGGCCGCCAGCAGCGGCATCAGGGCCGGCTTGGTGGCGTTCTGGAGCACCGAGGCACCGGAGACGATCGCGCCCAGGTGCGCCGCCGAGGTGGCCGCGAAGCCGCCCAGCAGGCCGGTGGCCGAGCGCAGGCGTGCCCCGAGGCCGGCGCGGTCGGTGGTACGGACAGTCATGCGTGCGCCTCTCGGTGATCCGCTGCTTCGGACCGACCCTAGAGGAGCCGGACCGGCGGCGGAAGGGCGGGTTACCGGCGCGTAACCCCGGTGGGCGGAGCCGGATGACGGGGCGGCCGGCAGGCGGAGCGCGGGCGACCGCTTCGAGGGCTCCTGCGGAGAGTTCCTCAGGAGGGCGGTTGCTGCCGACGGGTGGCCCGGGCACCGTCTAGTCTGGACCCCGACATGGATCAGCAGGACTACGCGGTCGGCGCCACCCGGGTGGCCGGCAGGCCGGACGGACGCGCGGGCGGGGCAGGACGGGGAACCGCCCACGCCGTCCTCGCCGTACGCGAAGCCGGTCCTGACGGCGGTCCCGCTGCCGGCTCCGCCACCGGTGCCACCGGCGGTCCTGGAACCGGCCCCACTGACAGGGGACCTGGGACGGGCGCGGCGAGCGGTACTGACGACGTGCGGGTGACCGACCCCCCGGCCGCCGACGTGACGCTCTCGCCCGATCCGGGGCTGCTGCGCCTGGCCCACTGGTTCGCCGCCGCCGCCCCCGGCACCGCCGACGACCTCTGCGCGGCCTCCTTCGGCCTCTACCCCGCCCGCCACCTCGGCGCCGCCGCCGAGCCCGCCGCCGATCCCGGCGTCAGCTGGTGGCACGGCCCCACCGCGCACTCCGCCACGCCGGCGCGCCTCCGGGAGGACCGCACCGAGGGCGGCCTGCGCCGCGCCCGGCGCGACGACGCCGCGCTGCCCGTCGTCCGGTCAGGTGCCAAACCGGGCAGGCCGGGCCGGCACCGCAGGCCCGAGCCCACGCGGGTGACGCCGCTCACCGTCGTGGCCCAGGACCGGTCCGGCGAGGAGCTCCCCTCGGCCGAACGCCGGATCGCCGCCCGGCTGCTGCTCGCCCATCCGCTGGTCACCGCCTCCGGTCCGCACGCCGACGGCTTCCCGCTGATCCGCCGTCACCGGGACTGGCTGGCCGAGCGGTTCGACACCCTGCTCGGCTACCGCCTCGTCGTCGGCCCCTGGCACGCCCGGCTCTGCAAGGCCGGCCTCGGCCCGGACGCCGCCCGCCGGCTCGAACACCCCGTCACCGGGGTGCCGTTCACCCCGGCCGGGTACGCCCAACTCGCTCTCGCGCTGTCCCTGTTGGTCGACGCCCCGGAGGAGCTGGACTACCGGCGGCTGCTCGACGCGATGGGCGCCGCCGCCCCCGAACTCACCGCCGAACCGACCGACCTCGCCATGGCGCTGGCCGCGCTGGCCGGCTGGCAGGTGCTCGGCGAGCTGCCGCCCGACCCGGCCGACGGCTCCTTCGTGCTGACCGTGGACCGCGAGCTCGCCCGTGCCGTCCCGGCCGGCCCGCCCGCCCTCGCCGACGACGCCGCCGACCTGATCCGCCGCGCCGCCGACGCCGAGCCCGCCACCGCCGTCCGCCGGCTGCTCGCCGAGACACCCGCCGTCCTGGCCGCCGACCTCCCGGAGGACCACCGGGCCTGGCTGCAGGACCACCGGCTCAGCGGCCCGGCGGCGCTCGCCGAGTTCCTCGGCCTGGAGGCCGAGCTGCGGGCCGAGGGCGTCGCCCTGCTCGACCCGGCCGCCGAACTCACCGACCTCGCCCTCCCCGGTGCCGACACCGTCGCCCAGGCCGCCCTGCTGCTGGTCGAGCGCCTGGTCGAGGAGGTCCGCCCACTGCCCGGCGAGGCGGTGGCCGGAGACGTCCCGATCCCGGACGCGCTGATAGACGGCGTCCTCGGCGACATCGCCGACGAGTACGGGCTGCCCGCCCGCTACCTCGCCGACCGCACCGCCCTGCGGCGCGACGCCCTCGACCTGCTCCACCGCCTCGCCCTGATGGCCCCCACCCCCCACCGGACCCGGCCCCCGGCCTGGCGCCTGCGCCCCCCGGCCGCCCGCTACGCCCCGGCTCCCGACCTCCACCCCACCCCCGGCACAGGCCGCCATTCGCGCCCCGGCCCGCTGGTCCCGCCCCCGGCCGGCCCCCGCGCCGAGCAGCGGGCGTAGCGGGGGGCGCCGCTCTCCGGCAGCGGGACCCGGCTCGGGCGGAAGACGCGACGGGCTCGGGCGGAAGACGCGACGGGCTCGGGCCGGGGAGCGTGGTGGTTCCGGACCGGGAGAGCAAGAAGCACCGGGTCCGGGGCGGGGACCGCGGTGCCGGGCGGGGCGGTTGCTACTTGCTGGCGGAGGCGCTGGCCAAGGGGCCGTGTTCGACGGTTTCCACGGTGGCGCCGACGCCCAGGGTGCCGAGGGCGACGGAGACGAGGACGGCGGTGGCGGCGAGCAGCCGGCGGTGCCGTTGGGGCAAGGGGAAGCGCGGTTCCTGGTGGGGCGCCTGAGGGTTGGCGTTCATGACAGGGAGGTTTCCAGGGCGGCGTGAACGGTCGGTACGCGCGGGTGAAGTCCCGACGGGGGTTGGGCGTCGGTTGGCCGCACACGCCCCAACCGTCGCCGGCCGGGGCGTATGCACAGGTCAGCGGCGTGTGCCGGACTCGCCGACGGCCTCCCGGACGGCGTCCCGCAGGCCGTGCGGCGGGCGGAAGCGGGAGGGTGCGGCGGCCGGGTCCTCGCGGAGCTCCTTCACCAGCGAGACGCACAGCAGCAGCATCACCACCACGAACGGCAGCGCGACCAGGATCGTCGCGTTCTGCAGCGCGGTCAGCCCGCCGGCCAGCAGCAGGGCCGCCGCGACCCCGCCCATCAGCACGCCCCAGACCACCACCAGCCAGGTCCGCGGATGCAGCGAGCCCCGGCTGGAGAGCGAGCCGAGCACCAGCGAGGCCGAGTCGGCGCTGGTGACGAAGAAGGTCATCACCAACAGCACCGCGACCACGCTGGTCACCGAGCCGAGCGGCAGCGAGCGCAGCATCTCGAACAGGGAGGCCTCCGGGCCCTGCGGGATGGTCGCGACCAGGTCGGCCGCACCGGTGGTGACCAGCCGGATCGCGGTGCCGCCCATCACGCAGAACCAGATGACCGTCGCCCCGCTGGGCACCAGCAGCACGCCGAGCAGGAACTGCCGGACGGTGCGGCCGCGCGAGATCCGGGCGATGAAGGTGCCGACGAAGGGCGCCCAGGAGAGCCACCAGGCCCAGTAGAAGATCGTCCAGGAGCCGAGCCAGCCCTCGTCGGTGAAGGCGCCGGTCTGGGTGGACATGGCGAGCAGGTCGGAGAGGTAGCCGCCGACCGAGGACGGAATCGCGTCCAGCACGAACACGGTCGGACCGACCACGAAGACGAAGACCATGATCAGCGAGGCGAGTACGACGTTCGCGGTGGAGAGCCACTTCACGCCCTTGTGCACCCCGGAGAACGCGGAGACCACGAACGCGGCGCTCAGCGAGGCGATGATGATCAGCTGGGCATTCTGGGTGTTGCGGACGGACGAGATGTAGCCGAGCCCGTCGGCGACCTGGAGCGCGCCGAGGCCGAGGCTGGTCGCGGAGCCGAAGACGGTGGCGAACACGGCCAGCAGGTCGATCGTCCGCCCGGCCCAGCCGTCCGCGCCGCGCTGTCCGATCAGTGGGACGAAGGCGGCGGAGATCCGGTTGCCCCGGCCCTTGCGGAAGGTGGTGTAGGCGAGGGCCAGGCCGCCGACCGCGTAGATCGCCCACGGGTGCAGGGTCCAGTGGAAGAGCGAGAACTCCAGGGCCTGCTGGGCGGCGGCCGAGCTCTGCGGCTCCAGGCCGGAGCCGGGCTGCGGGGTGGCGAAGAGCTGGAGCGGCTCGCCGACGCCGTAGAACATCAGGCCGATGCCCATGCCGGCGCTGAACATCATGGCGACCCAGGCGACGGTGGAGAACTCGGGCTCGTCGTCGTCGCGGCCGAGCCGGATCCGGCCGAAGCGGCTGAACGCGAGCAGCACGGCGACGGCGAGGAAGACGTCGGCGGCCACCACGAACAGCCAGCCGAAGTTGTGCAGCACCCAGTCGAGCGCCGTGCCGGAGGTGCGGCCGAGCGAGTCCTCGGCGAAGACGCCCCACGCGACCACCGCCAGGACCAGGACGGCGCCGATGCCGAACACCGCCCGGTCGACCGGAAGGGTCGCGGCGGGTTCGTCGGGCTCCTTCACGGGCGGGTCGGGCTGGGGCGGCTGGCTGCTCATCGGATGGACCTCTCGACATACTCGGCGCGTCCGGAACGCTCGGGTCTTCCGGAACGCTCGGAACGCTCGGGATCAAGCTGTATGTCGCACTATGTCCAGTTCGCTCCGCCGGTGGCGGGACGGCGCGCCGGGGGAGCGCCGGGTCGGGACCTACGTCCCGTCAGGCCGCCCGCCCCTCGCCGTAGTCGTGCCCGTGCCCGGAGTCGCGCGCGGTGGCGAGGTAGTGGGAGAGCGCCCGGCGGCTGCGGGAGAGGTCCTCGATCCGCGAGTCCAGGCCGGCGAGCTCGTCGCGCAGGGTCGCCAGCAGCTCCGGGCAGGCCTCCAGGACCGGGACGGGACCGGTGGCGCAGGGCAGCAGCCCGGCGATGATCCGGGTGCTCAGACCGGCCGCGAGCAGACTGCGGATCTGCCACACCCGGACGGTGTCCTGCTCGCCGTACGCGCGGTGGCCGGCCGCCGTCCGGTCCGGCCTGAGCAGGCCCTGCTCCTCGTAGTAGCGGAGCAGGCGGGTGGACACCCCGGTCAGGCGGGCGAGTTCTCCGATGCGCATGACCCGGCGAACGACGCCGCTCGCCGGGGTGTTCCCCGGGGGCGGTCAGCCCTTGAAGAACTCCAGTACCACGTCGCGCAGTTCGCACGTCGGCGTGGGCGGCCGGCCAGGAGGTCCGGGCGAGCGGGGTGGCTGACATCGGGTGTTCCTTCGCGGGCCGGGGTTTCGCCGACAGCGGGAACGGTAGGTGTTCACACCAGTGAGAAGGTCAAGCCGGAGAGCGGGAGCCCGCCCGGGACAGCCTTCGGGTCCCGGCTCTGGTCGCGTGCACCGGCGAACCGTCCACGCCGACACGGAAGGAACGCCGTTCATGGACGACGAGGTCCGTACCCCGGACGATGCAGCCCCGGCGCAGGCCGGCGGGACCGCGGCCACCCCGACGCAGGACGCCCCGGAGCAGGCCGGCCCGGCGCAGCCCGTCCGCGACGACGGAGTGGACCGCCGGACGGTGCTGCGGATGGTCTCCGCCGCCGGGGCGCTCGTCGCGCCCGTCCCGGCCGTCCCGCTGCTCGCCGCGGGCCGGGCGGCCGCCGAGGAGGTGCCTCCGCCCGGCCCCCTGCCCGGGGCGGCGCCCGGGCCCGTGCCGGGGATCGTCAAACCGCTGCCCGCCGAGTGGTTCGTGCCGCGCGGCACCAACGCCGAGACTCGCTGGGACGCCTTCCGCGACGCCGACGGCCGTGCCGTCGTCCACCGGCACGTGCCGGTGGAGCGGTTCTTCGTCCGGAACCACACCAGCACCCCGCTGATCGACCCCGGCACCTGGCGCCTCAGGCTCTTCGGCAGCGGCCTGCGCGGCGCCCCGACGGCCGGGCGCCCGGTCGAGTTCGGCCTGGACGACCTGCGGGAGCTGCCGTCCACCCGGATCAGCGCGCTGATCGAGTGCGCCGGCAACGCCCGCAGTTACTACGCCGGCCAGCAGAACCAGCCCGTCCCGGGTACGCCGTGGACCCTCGGCGGCGTCGGCTCGGCGAGCTGGCGCGGCGTCCGGCTGGCCGAGGTACTGCGGGCCGCCGGGCTGACCGGGGCGGCGGTGGACGTGCTGCCCACCGGCCTGGACCCGGACTTCGTCGCCGGCGGCACCAACTACGGACCGGTGCGCCGCCCGCTGCCGATCGCCAAGGCGCTGGACGACGTGCTGCTCGCGTACGAGATGAACGGCGAGCCGCTGACCCCGGACCACGGCGCCCCGGCCCGGCTGGTGGTGCCCGGCTGGGTGGGCATCGCCTCGATCAAGTGGGTGGGCAGCGTGGAGGTCGCCGACCACCGGCTGTACTCGCCGTGGAACACCGACTTCTACCGGATGTTCGGTCCGGAGTACCCGCCGGGCGGCGGCGACCCGCTCACCGAGCAGGTGGTCAAGAGCGCCTTCGAGCTGGCCGCCGGTGCGCGGCTGGCGGCGGGGCGCGAGCACCGGCTGCACGGGCGTTCGTGGTCCGGGGCGGCGGCGGTGCGCCGGGTCGAGGTGAGTGCCGACGGCGGCCGGACCTGGCGGCGCGCCGAACTGCGCGACGAGCCGCGGGCCGACGGCTGGACGCGCTGGAGCGTCGACTGGCGCCCCGAGCGGCCCGGTCCGTACGAGCTGCGTGCCCGCGCGACGGACCGCCGGGGCAACACCCAGCCCGAGCGGGCGGTGTTCAACCGGGAGGGCTACCTGTTCGGTGCGGTGGTGGCCCACCCGGTGACGGTGGTCTGAGCCGCGGCAGTGATCCGCGCCGCGCCGGTGGACTGGACCTCGTACGGGGCCGGGTACCGCGTCTCGTACGGGGTCAGCACCAGCCGCACCACGTCCTCCAGGCGCCGCCGGGCGTCCCCGAGGGTGGTGCGGCCGGTCACCCAGGCGGTCAGCTCGCCCTGCCAGGCGTGGGCGACGATGTGCCGCACCAGGTCGCTCGCGGCGGCCGGCACCTCGGTCGTCACGGCTTGCAGGGCGGTGCTGTCGGCCCGGGCCATGCCTTGCAGGGCCTCGCTGGCGAACGGATCGGTGGAGGCGGCCACGGCCACCCTCAGCCGGGCGAGTTCGGGCTGCCGCTGGTAGGCCCGCATCCCGCCCCGGACGAACCGGACCGCCCGGTCGGTGGCCCCCGGCCCGGCTCTCGGGCCGCGCAGCTCGGCCACCAGGTCGGCCAGCAGGAGGCGATGCCACTCGGCGATCGCCGCCGCCAGGAGGTGGTCCTTGGAGGAGAAGTAGCGGTACGCCGTCCCCAGGGCGACTCCGGACCGCTCGCAGACCTGCTTCATCTGCATCCGCTCGACGCCGATCTCGTTCACCAGGGCGAGCGCGGCCGCGATCAGGCTTTCGCGGCGTTCGAGCTGACGCGGAGACATCGCCTCCACCGGCCGTGGTGACAGGTCAACCTTGGTCACCCGCACCATGATACGGGCCGGGGCCGCTCAGGAGTATGACGCCGTCCGGCCGCCTTCCGTTCGTCCTGGGGTCACCGGGGTACCGGGAGTGCCGGGTGTCACGAGGGGTCGCGGATCAGCGCCTCCTGGACTGCGGAGGCGACCAGTCGGCCGTCCAGGTCGTAGAACTCGCCGAGCGCCAGGCCCCGGCCGTCCGAGGAGGACGGGCTGCGCTGGGCGAACAGCAGCCACTGGTCGGCCCGGAACGGGCGGTGGAACCACATCGCGTGGTCCAGCGAGGCCATCAGCAGCCGGGGCGGTTCGGTGCGCTGGAAGAAGTTCGGCTGCATGTTCAGCCCGGCGGTGGAGGCCAGGGTGAGGTCGGACAGGTAGGTCAGCGCGCCGGCGTGCAGCAGCGGGTCCCCGTCCGGCAGCGGCGAGGCGGTGCGCATCCAGACGAACTGCTGCAGCAGTCCGGGGACGGCCGCCGGCAGCCCCGGGGAGTCCGCCGGGACGAAGCGCACGTCGAGGTCGCGGAAGCCGCCGTCCGCGGCGAGCGCCCGACGGACCTGCTCGGGCAGCCCGGCGACGGCGTTCGGCAGCGACTCCGGGCGGGGCAGGGGCGGGATCTCGCGCTGGCGGTCGGCGGCCGGCTCGGGGTGCTTGAAGGACACCGAGAGGGTGAAGACCTCGTGCTCCTGCTGGAGCGCCGTCACCCGGCGGGTGGTGTAGGACATGCCCTCGCGGACCCGCTCGACCAGGTAGTCGATCGGCTGGGCGGGGGAGCCCGGCCGCAGGAAGTAGCCGTGCAGCGAGTGCACCGGGCGCCGGTCCGCGCAGGTGCGGCCGGCGGCGACGAGCGCCTGCGCGGCGACGTGGCCGCCGAAGGCGCGCATCGGGGCGCCGGCGTGGCAGCGGCCCCGGAACGTGTTCTCGTTCAGCTGCTCGATCTCCAGCAGCCCGGCGAACGAGGTGGCCGGGCTGGGCTCCTGTTCGGCCGGGATGCGCTGTTCAGTCAGGTCTGTCACGGGCCAATAGTGGCAGAAGCCAACCGTGTGGCGATGTGACCCGGGTAACGTCCGGGTGCTCGGAAATCGGATAGAACACGTTTCACTTCAGCTGGTGGCCCACAGGCCTGTCAGTGCCCTCACCTAGCGTGCTCGGCATGACGCAATCCGCACACGCGTACGCTTATCTGCGTCCTTCGGCCGTCCTGGACGGCGCCGACGGACGCAGCCTCGACCTGGCCACCTCCGGCGGCGCCACCCCGCTCGGATCCGCCGCCAACCCGCGCTTCTTCGCGGGCTTCCTGGCCGATCCGGCGCCGGCCGCCGCCGCGCTGCTCGCGGTCGCGGACGTCGCCGCCGCGCGCTACTACCAGCCGCAGCTGCGCGCCTCGCTCGACCCGGTGGTCACCGCCAACGGGGACCGGCTGCGCTTCGAGTCCTTCTCGGGCTGCTGCGGCGTCTACGCCCGGCTCGACGTGCTCCGGGCCGGGCTCGACGGGGACGAGATCGGCCACGGCACCACCAACGTGGACGTCAACAACCCGCTGCGGGAGGCGCTGACCAGGATCGGCCCCGCCGACCCGCTGCACCTCGCGGTCGGGCCGGACGCGCTGGAGGTCACCAGCTTCGACGGGCCGCTGGTCGAGAAGAAGGTCCCGCTGCCGGAGCGCTGGCTGCGCGGATTCGCCGAGACCCAGGTCGTCGCCGCCGGCTTCGAGCCGCGCGCCGAGCTGCCCGCCGCCGAGGCGGTCCGGTTCCTGCGCTCGCTGCCGCGCGCCGGGCGCGGCGGGCGGGCCGGCGCCGGCTGGGTCGTCCCGGCCGGGAGGACGCTGCGGCCGACCACCCGGCCGGTGCCCGGCGCGGTCTGCCTGCCCGGGCCCGAGCGGCTGGTGGCGCTCCAGCGGGTGCTGCGGCACGCGCTCGCCCTGCGGGTGTACGGGCCGGTCGCGGCCGGGGGGCCGACCGCATCTGCCTGGGAGGCGGTGCTGCCCGGCATGCGGCTGACCCTGACGCTCTCGCCCGACGCCTCCCGGGGCTTCTCCGGCGAGGGCGGGGTGCTCGACTCGCTCGCCACCGGGACGGCCGAGCGGGACGCCGGACTGATCGCGGTGCTGCTCGCCTGGGAGCCCCGGATCGAGGTCGGGGACCTCGCCGCCCAGTCCGGGCTGAGCCCCGAACGGGTCCGCGCCGCGCTCACCCGGCTGGGCACCGCCGGGCAGATCGGCTACGACACCGCCGAGGCCGCCTACTTCCACCGGCAGCTCCCGTACGCCGCCGGGCGGGCCGAGGCGGCCAACCCCCGGCTGCGGGCCGCCCGGGCCCTGGTCGAGGCGGGCGCGGTCCGGCTGGAGGAGGGCGGGGCGACGGCCGTCGTCACGGTGGACGGCCACATCCAGCGGGTGCGCACGGACGCGTCGGGGCGGCTGAGCTGCACCTGCCTGTGGTGGGGCAAGTACCGGGGCGGACGTGGGCCGTGCAAGCACGCACTGGCGGTCGGGATGGTGCGGGAGTCGGCCGCGGGGGCGAAGGGGGCCGGAGCGTGAGCACGACGGCGGATGCCGACCGGCAGGGGCCGGTCGACGAACTGCTGACGGCCGTCCGGTCCGGACGGCTCGCGCGGATACCGGAGCTGCTGGCCGCCCTGGACCCGGCCCAGCGACGGTCCGGCCTGGCCGCCCTCAAGGAACTGCGCAAGGAGCTGCGGCAGGACTGGTCGCGGGAGGCGGCCGAGGCCAGGGGGCGACTGCTGGTGGCCGGGGTCGGCTGCCACGCCGGCCCGGCCGGCGCCGCCGTCTGGCTGGCCGGCAGCGACTTCGCCGACCGCCCGTGGGCTCGCAACTCCGTGCTGCACCAGGTCATCGAGGCGCAGCCGGTGGAGTGGCAGGTCGAGGTGGTCACCCGGCTCGCAGTCCGGCCGGCGCGCAACCAGGGCTGGTCGATGTACCCGGTGATGGAGGCCGTGGTCCGGCGCACCGGCTGCGAGGTGCCGCGCGGCGAGACCTTCGTCCGGGGCTGGATGGACCGCACCGGCGACCTGGGCGGCGCGCGTCCGACGCTCGCCGAGAAGCTGCGCGCGGACGCCTTCACCCCGATGCTGCTGCCCGAGCTGTTCGAACTCGCTGACATCGGTTGGCCGTTGACGCTCCGGCTCGGCCCGCGCCCCGGCGACGTCTGGACGGAGGCGATCGGCGAACTGGCCGCGGCCGGCGTGGTGGACCGGGCCGAGGTGCTCGACCGCTGCCTGGCCCGGCTGGTGCGCGGCGGCAGGACGACCGACCAGCGGGCCTTCCTGGAGGTGCTGCGGGAGCTCGAACCGACGCCCGGGGAGTACGCGGCCCGGGTGCGCGACCTGGTGGCGCTGCTGGACGGCCCGTCGGTACTCGCCGGGCACGTCCAGGAGGTGCTCGCCGGGCTGGACGAGGCCGGGCTGATCGAGCCCGAGGTGCTCACCGAGGCCTCGGCAGTGGTGCTGTTCCGGACCGAGAAGAAGCTGGTCCGCGCCCAGCTGGCCTGGCTGGACAAGGCGGCCCGGCGCGCGCCCGGGCGCTCCGGCCCGGTGGTGCTGGCCGCGGCCGAGGCCTTCGGGCACCCCGACGCGGCCCTCCAGGAACGGGCGCTGAACGTGGTGGCCCGGCACCTGAAGGCGGCGGGGGAGGCGGTGGTGGCGGAGCTGCGGACCGCCGCCGAGGCCCTGAACCCGGCCCACCACCGGCGCGCGGGCGACCTGCTCGGCGCGCCGGTCGGGGGTGACGAGGACGACCCGGACGCAGGGTGGAACGCCTTCCTCCCGCCGGCCCCCGAACCGCGCCCGCTCGGCGCCCCGATCGGCTCGGCGGTGGAACTCGCGGAGGAGCTGTCCGCCCTGCTCGCCTCGGGCGAGCCCGCCGTGGCGGACTTCGAGCGGGTGCTGGACGGGCTGGTCCGGCTCACCCACCTGGACCGGAAGGCGCTGGCCGACGCGGTGGAGCCGGTCCGCCGGGTGCACCCGTGGCGCGGCACCAACAGTGGGGGTGACTGCATGCCCCGGGAGATCCTCCACGTGGTGGCCGCGGTGGCCGGAGAGACGCCGCCGTGGAAGGTCTGGGACTACCTCGGCCGCAAGGGCCGCTCCGTGCTTCGCGGAGCGCACACCACCGTGCACGGGGCCGTCCTCGCCGCCCGCTTGGAGGAGGCCGCCTGGCAGGTCGTCCAGGCCCGGCTGCCGTACCTGCTCGCCACCCCGACCGACGCCACCGGCGCCCTGGACGCGTCCGTGCTGGTCGAGCGGCTCGCCGGGTACGAGGCGGCGGGCGTCACGCCGGGAAAGGCCGACCTGTCCCAGGCCCTGCTGCGGGTCGACGTGCGGGTGGAGGAGGCGGTGCTGAAGGCCGCCGAGGCGCTCACCTCCCCGGCCGGGCGGTGGCTGGCGCACTGGCTGCGCACCGGCGGCCTGCCCGGGCAGCCCTCCGAGCGGGTGCTGTTCGCGCCCGGCAAGGGGGTGCGGCGCACCAACGCGTACGGGGACCGCTGGTGGGAGGACGTCGAGCGGATCGCCGTCGCCCAGCCGGGCATCGGCGCCGGACCGAAGGGGCCGGGCGGCGAGCGGCTCACGGCCGAGCCGCGGGCCCTGCTGGACGGCACCGAGCCCAGCGTCGCCCGGGCCCGCAAGGTGTACGGCTGGACCTGGCGGCCCGTCGCGCACTGGTTCGCGATGCTCCCCTGGCACCGGGAGGAGCTGGCCGCGCGTTGGCTCGACCCCTTCGCTGAGGGCGCCGACCGGGACGAGCGCGGTGCCGCCCGCTACCTCCCGCTGCTCGCCGAGGCCGGCGGCCCTGCCGGGCTCGCGCTGCACCTCGCACTGGCGTACGGCCTGGGCGCCCGGCACGCCGAGGACCGGACGGCGGCGGTGGACGCCCTGCTGGTGCTCGCCGCGCGCGGCGACCTGGACGGCGCGCTGCTCGGCCGTGAGCTCGGCGCCCTGGTGGCCTGCGGCACGGTGCCGGCCGGCCGGCTCGGGGCGGCGCTCACCACGGCGGCGGAGACCGGGGCCCGGGCGACGGTCTGGTCGGTGCTCGCGGCGGCCCTGCCGGGCCTGCTGGGGGAGGCCGACCCGTCGACGCGCGGGCTGGGCGACCTGATCGCGCTGGCCGCCGACTGCGCCCGGCGCACCGGGGCCCGCGGGCCGGTCGCCGAGGTGACGGCGGCGGCCGAGCGCGGGGGAGCGGGCCGGGTGGTCAAGGAGGCCCGGGCGCTGCGGGACGTGCTCGCGGGCTGAGGGGGTGGATGCCGGCGGACCCCGACACGGGCGCCGGCGGCGGACGGGTGTCGGTCGGCGGCGGACAGATGTCGACTGATGGCGGACGGATGTCGAACAGACGACAACTTTCAGCGAACAGATTTTGAAATCTGTTCGCTGAAAGTTGTCGTCCGTTCGCGCGCCTCGGACGCCCCCGTGGCCGCCTCGTCCTGCGGCCGCTCGCCGGCCAGGGGCGGGATGCCGCGCGGGGCGGCGACGGCCCGCCACCACAGGCGCAGGGCGGGCGGGGCGGCGGGCTCGAAGGGCTTGCCGGGACGGGGCACCGCGAGCCGGGCGCCGAGCGTCTGGGCCGCGGTGACCACTCGCTCGGCCGGCTCGTCCCAGGGGTGCAGCGCGAGGTTGAAGGTGCACCAGTGGATCGGCAGCAGCAGTTCGCCGCCCACGTCCAGGTGCGCCCGCACGCCCTCCTCGGGGGTCATGTGCACCTCGGGCCAGAACTCGCTGTACGCGCCGACCTGCATCATCGTCGCGTCGAACGGGCCGAGCCGGCGGCCGATCTCGGCGAAGCCGGGGAAGTAGCCGGTGTCCCCGCTGTGGAAGATCCGCCGCCCGCCACCGGCGATCACCCAGGAGGCCCACAGGAACAGCGTGCTGGTGCGCGGTCCCCGGCTGCAGTAGTGCCGGGCCGGCGTGGCGGTCAGCGTCAGACCGGCGACCTCGGCCGACTCCCACCAGTCCAGTTCGACGATCCGCGCGGCCGGTACGCCCCAGTGCTCCAGGTGGGCCCCGACCCCGAGCGGGACGGCGAACACCGCGCCCGTCCCGATCAGCGCCCGGACGGTGCCCATGTCGAGGTGGTCGTAGTGGTCGTGGGAGACCACCACCACGTCCACCGGCCCGAGTTCGGACAGCGGCAGCGGAACAGGGTGCAGCCGCTTGGGGCCGGTCCAGGAGAAGGGGGAGCAGCGCTCGCCCCAGACCGGGTCGAGCAGGACCCGCCGTCCGCCGATCTCGGCCAGGACCGTGGCGTGCCCCAGCCAGGTCAGCCGCAGCCCGGAATCCGGCGGCGCGGCGAGGTCGCCCGGGAGCAGCCGGTGCACCGGCACGGCGGCGGTCGGCGCGCGGCGGGTCTTGTCCCCGGCCAGCTGGGCGCGGGTGATCTCCAGCGGGCTGCGCTCGTACACCAGGCGGCGGGTGGGCACCGGGTTGCGGAAGGCGCCGTCGGCGAACTGCGGGGAGCGGCGGATGCGGGCCAGCCGCTCGCCCCGGGGCTCGGCTCCGAAGGCGTCGGTCCGGATCCGGTGCCAGGCGGCCCGGGGCAGTCCGGCCAGCCCGGGTACGGCGCGCTCGGTGGCGGGGTCGGCGGAGGGCGGGGCGAACAGCGCGGACAGACCGGCGAGGCGGGAGAACCACGGGGCGGGGCGGGGCACGGCTCCTCCAGGGACGGTCACGGCTACCGGGCGTGCCCGGGGCGCGCAGCGCAGTGGCGGGTGGGGCTGCTGCGATACGACAACCATCTCGTCGGAGATTACTCGCCATGGGCCGTCCGGACCTGGTGGAGAGCCCGGCGCGGTCCAATCGGCGTACCCGGGAAGGCGGCGCGGGCCGGTGTCCGGGCGCCGCCCCGCTCTCTCTCCCCCGGGGGGACTTCCCCGGCCCCGGCCCTGGCCCGGATCAGGCCCCGGCCCTGGCCCGGATCAGGCGTAGAAGCGGGTGATCGTCTCCGCGACGCAGTGCGGCTTGGCGCTCCGCTCGCTGGTCACGGTGAACCGCACCACCGCCTGGATCCCGCCCGGCACCTCGGTGGCCGAGAGCAGCTCGGCGGTGGCCCGGATCGCCGTGCCCACCGGCACCGGCGCCGGGAACCGCACCTTGTCGGAGCCGTAGTTCAGCGCCATCCGCACGCCCTCGACGGCGTAGCACTCCTTCGCCAGCACCGGGATCATCGACTGGGTCAGGTAGCCGTGCGCGATGGTCGAGCCGAACTGGCTCTCCTTGGCCCGCTCCGGGTCCACGTGGATCCACTGGTGGTCACCGGTCGCCTCGGCGAACAGGTCGATCCGCCGCTGCTCGATGGTGTGCCACTGACTGGTGCCCAGCTCGGTGCCGACGGCGGCGGTCAGCTCGGCGAGGGAGGCGAAGGTCGTCACGGTGCGCTCCTGGTGGGGACGGGCCCGGGGTGGGGTCAGGACGCCGGAAGCGTATGCCTACCCACCGGTATCTGTCAGGAGCCGAACGGAGAACCGGTGTTCACGGGCCCGGCGCTCACCGGCCCGGTGCTCGGCTGCCGGCGTGTCCGGCGGCCCGGGACGCCCGGCCCGGTCGGGAACAGTCGGCGGCCGCTGACCAGCTCCGGGACCAGCGCGACGAACAGCGGCTCCGGATCGCCCACCCACGGCCGCAGACCGGACCGCAGCACCCGTCTGACCTGCTCGGGATCGCTCACCACGTCGGCCCGCCCGTGCACCAGGACGCTCCACCCGGTGCGGGTGACCGGGTCCAGCAGATCCGCCTGGAAGGCCACCACCGTGCCGTCAAGCCCGCGCGCGGTGGCACTTCCCCGGCGTACGGCGAGCACCAGCCGCCCGTCCAGGACCTCGAAGGAGACCGGCAGGACGGCCGGCAGCGCGTGCTCGGTGTACACCACGCGCCCGACGGGCACGGTGCTGAGCAGCCGCAGGCACTCGGCCTCGCTCAGGGTCTCCACACGGTCCTCACGCTCCATGCGTCCGATCGTCCTCGGTCGGTGCGCGCGCCGATAGGGCCCATGGTCCCTGAGCGGACGGGTCGGGAGCCCCGTCGGCGACCGTTCGGGGCGGTAGCCTGCCCGGCGGGTGGAGAAATGGTGCAGGAGGGGGACGGCCGGATGGCGGGCGGGGTCGATCTGGTGGTGATCGGGGCGGACGGCGGGCCCGACCGGGCCTTCGGGGGTGCGGCGCTCGCGGCGGACGGCGCCCGGCTGCTCGCCGACGTGCTGCCCGGGATGTGCTTCGACACCGGCGCGGCCGGCTGCCGGGTCACCACGGTGGCGCCGGACGCGGACGCCAACGCGATGCTCACCGCCGTCCGGGATGCCGCCCAGCACCCCGGCCGCTGGCTGCTGGTCTGCCTGGTCGGCCAGCTGGTGGTCGATCCGCGCGGGCGCCGGCTGGCCCTGGTCACCGCAGGAAGCACTGCCGACAACGCCTACCGCCGGGGCCTGGCCTGGGACTGGGTGGTCAGTGCGATGGTGCACGGGGACCAGGAGGAGGCGCTGCTGCTGGTCGACGCGGTGGTCGACCGCGACGCCTGGGTGGCGCTGGAGCGCGGCGAGGACGGCGCGGGTGAACTGCTGAGCTACTCAAGGGTTCCGCTGTGGGGCCGGATCGGCCGCCACTCCCCGGGCAGCCGCTACGCCCCGGGCAGACGCGGCCGGGACGCCGTCCTGCCGGGCGGGGAGGGCTCGTTCAGCCGGGCCCTGACCGCCGTCCTGCGCCAGGGCGTCCCGGGTGCCCCCGCGGCCGTCGCCCCGCTCGATCTCCAGCCGGCCGTGGCCGCGCTGACGGACGGTGGGGAAGCGGCCGGTAGTTCGGGTGCGCCTGGCGCGCGCCTGCTCGTTCCGCCGCACGCCGGGCGGCTCCTGATGCGCAATCGGGCCGCGGTTCGGGGCGCATTGGCCGGATTGTCGCTTTCCGAGGAACTGTTGGCCGTTCTGTGGCGGGAAAACGCCCCGACGGAACCTCCTTCCGCGTAAGGTCAGGGGGCCTGAGGTGTTGCCGTGATGGGGTGGGTTGGCGAAGAATCGATCCCCAGCGGAAACACCGGTGGGACGGCGGAATTCTCCTGGCGGCCGTGGATCACGGATCAGGTCGGTCGCAACGAGGTGGGGCCATGCGGCAGCGCGGAAATGTGTTGCGCCCTGGGGCGGTTGGAGTCGGTGGGGCGGTTCTGGTGTTGCTGCTCGGTGCTTGTGCGAGCAGTGGTGCGGGCGGTTCCGTCGATCGCATCGGGTCGGCCGCGCCCACTGTCGCGGGAGTGGACCCGCTAACTCCTTCGGGTGGTTCGGTAAACGCCTCGATCGCGCCGACCAGCGGTCCGGAAGGGGCCATGGGACGGCTGGCCCTGAAGGCCTATCAGGACTGGTGGCAGGTCCAGGCCCAGGTCTTCGGACGTTCGGATTCGGACGGTTACGCACTTGAGCAGTACTCTTCCGGGCGCGCCCTGTCCGACAGCCTGGTCAGCCTCCGGCAACTGCGCGACGCCAAAGTGGTGATGACCGGGACGCCGCGCAATTCCGCGATGGTCAAGGCCATTGATCTGAAAGCCGATCCGCAGACCGCCGTGATCGAGGACTGCGTCGACCTGTCCGGCTGGCACCGCGTCGACGCCGTCACCGGGGCCGCCAAGGATCCCGGAGCACGTCTGAACCGGTACGTCGGAACCGCTTCCCTGCGCTGGTTCCAGGCACATTGGTTGATCTACGACTTCAAACGGGAGGTGGACCGGACATGCTGAACGCGCGGAAACCGGCCCGGCGAATCGCGATCGCCGCGTCGATGTCGGCCGGGTTGCTGCTGACCTCGGCCGTCAACGCGACCGCGGACGAACCGCCGAACGGCGGCGCCGAGCAGTGCTACCCGAACGTCATCTGCATAGACGTCAATTCCGGCGGATCGACCACGTCGCCCGGCGGACCGAAGCCCGGCGGTGGCGGCGGTTCGGACACCGGCCCGCAGCTGTGCAGCTACCACGAGGTCGCGTGGGCCTGCCACGACCCCCAGCTGGGCTGGTTCAACAGCGACAAGGGGTGCTACTTCCGCGCCCTGGACAACCCGCCGCCCGCGGGCGACCCGGCGTGGGACGGCCACGACCCGAAGGACGGCTCCCTCTACACCAAGGTCTGTCCGCAGACCGACGGCGGCCAGGGCGGCGCCGAGATCGTCTTCGAGGCCACCGCGCCGGGCGGGCAGAACGTCAACGCGGAGGCGATGGCCATCCAGCGGGCCTACGACCAGGTCCGCTTCCGGCCGCCGGTGGGCCGCGCCGCTCCGCAGACCACGGCGGTGGTCAACGCCCCGGTCTGGCTCTGGGCGGACGACGCCGCGCTGCCCGCACCGGGCAGCGCGGCGGTCGGGGGCATCTCGGTCACCGTCACGCCCCGGCTGCTGAAGGCGGACTGGAGCTTCGGCGCGCACCTCCAGACCTCCTGCACCACGACCGGAACGCCGTACGACCCCAAGTACGGCGACGCGAAGTCCCCGGACTGCGGCTACGAGTTCAGGACCAGCTCGGCCGGTGAGAAGAACAGCGTTTTCAGCGCCACGGTGACGATGCACTGGGAGGCCGCCGTGGTGGTCACCGGAGGGCCGAACCCGCGGAAGTTCACGATCCCGGGCATCAACCAGAGCAGCAAGCCCTTCGAGCTCAGGGTCGCCGAGATGCAGGTGCTCAACTGAGCGCGGTCCGGTGACCGAGCTCCGGTGATCACCCGAAAGTGATCACCCGCAAGTGACCGCACACAAGTGACCGTGCCGGTACGGCGATTCGCACACCGACCAGCCGGACGAGCCAGAGACGAACGAGGGAAGGGCGGAACCCGGTGGAGAACCGTACGTTCGCGACGCCGGGATCCGGCACCTCCGCGGGCGCGGCGGCGTCCGTGGCGCTCCCGGAGCAGCCGGAGCAGACAGGTCCGGGCAGGGGCCGGGGCCGGGCGGTGCCGCACGCGCCCGGGCGGACCATGGGGGCGCGCCGGCGGCGCCCGGCGGTGCTGGCGATGGCGGTCGCGCTGATCGCGGCCGGCGGGCTGGGCGGGGCCGTGCTCTACAACAGCACCGGCCAGCGGGTCGCGGTGCTGGCGCTGGCCCGGGACGTGCCGTGGGGGCAGGTGATCACCGAGGACGACCTGGTGGTCGCCCGGATCGCGGGGGACCCGGCGCTGCGCCCGGTGTCGGCCCAGGACCGCGCGAAGGCGGTCGGCATGCGGGCCGCGACCGACCTCAAACGCGGTGCGATGCTCACCGGTTCCGACCTCGCGCAGGGCCTGTCGGTGCAGCCCGGGCAGATCGTGGTCGGGGTGTCGGCCAAGCGCACCCAGCTGCCCGCCAGCCGGCTCCAGCCCGGTGTGCAGCTGGTCGTCGTCTTCACTCCCGACAACGGCCGGGCCGACTCGCTGCCGGCCACGGTGATCACCGTCGGCCGGGTGGACACCGACGGCAGCCAGGTGATCGACGTGGCGGTCGGTACCGCGGACGGGCCCCGGCTGGCGCAGTGGGTGGCGAGCGGGCGGATCCAGGTGCTGCTCGCGCCGCGGGGTGCGGCGGGTGCCCCCGGCGGCGGCACCGCGCCGGTCCCGGCACCGAGCGGTGCGCCCTCGGCCGCCGCCACCGCGCCCGGGGGCGCGGCGCCCGGGGCCACCACGCCGGGCCCCGGTGCCGCCTCCGGGGCCCCGGCCGCGACGGGCGGCGCCTGATGGCCGTGATCGCGGTGGTCGGCGGCCCGGGCGCACCGGGAGCGACCACCACCGCCCTGGCACTGCTGCTGTCGTGGCCGCTGTCGCCCGGCCGGCGGATCCTGCTGGTCGAGGCCGACCCGGACGGCGGCGCGGTGCTCGCCGGTGCCCTGGAGGGCCGGGTCGAGGCGGTGTACGGGCTGCGCAACCTGGCCGTCGCCGACCGGCGCGGACTGCTCACACAGACCATCTGGGAGCAGCTGATCGACCTCTCGCCCGAGGGCAACGCCGAACGGCTGCTGCTGCCCGGGCTGACCGACCCCACCCAGGCGCCCGGCCTCGCCTACACCTGGGAACCGCTCGCCGAACTGCTGCACGGCGTGGAACGGCAGGGCTACGACGTCATCGTGGACCTCGGCCGCTCCGGGGCCACCGGCCACAGCGCGGTGCTCGCCCGCCGCGCCGACGCGGTGGTGGCGACGGTGCGCACCACGCTGCGCGGGCTGAGTTCGGTCCGGCCCCGGCTCGCCGCCCTGACCGAGGACCTGGCCACCGCCGGTACCGGGGCGGACGCGCTCGGGCTGCTGCTGGTCGCCGAGGGGCCGTACACGAGGGCGGAGGTGACCCGCGAGCTCGGGCTGCCGGTGCTCGGGGTGCTGCCGCACGCCACCCGGACGGCGAAGGTGCTCTCCGACGGCGGGGACACCGGCGACCGGCGGTTCATCCGCTCGGAGCTGATGCGCACGGCGCGGTCGGCGGCGGACGAGGTGCAGCTGCTGATCCGCCGTCGGCGCCAGCGGCTCGCGCCGGGCGCGGCGCAGGACGCGGTGCCGGCCCGGCTGACGGCGGGCGGCCCGGCGGCGGTCCCGGTCGCGGCGGCGGTGCCGGTGCCGCCGGTCCCGGCGGCTCCGGTGCCGGCCCCGCCGATACCGGCCCCGCCCGTGCCGATGGCGCCGCAGCCGTCGATGCCCGTTCCCGGGGCCGGGCCCGTGCCGTCGTCCGGGCCCGTGCCGTCGTCCGGGCCCGTGCCGTTGTCCGGGACGGGGCCGGTTCCTCCGCCCGCGTCCGCGCCGGGCCCGTACGGGCAGTCGGCGTACGGGACGGGCGGCCCGTCCGACTACGGGCAGCCGGGGTATGCCCAGCCGGGATACGGGACGGGCGGCCACGGCCCGTCGCCGTATCCGCCGGGAGGGTACGGCACGGCGGCCCACGGCCGGTCCGTGCACGGCCGGTCCGGCTACGGGACGGCGGAGGGCGAGCAGCCCTCGTACGCCCCGCCGCAGCCCGTCCCGCCGGTGATCACCACCGGCCCGGTGGCGCCGCTGGCCGGGCTGGCGCCGCAGCCGGCCGCGCCGGCACCGTTCCCGGCTCACGTCCAGTTCGCCCCGTACGGCGAACCGGAAGACCAGTACCCGCTCCAGCAGCCTGCGGTGACGAACAGTCAGGGCGACACGGGCGGGCCGTACCCGAACAATCCCGGGGAGGTGCTCCGTGCGCGGTAGCCCCCTGCACCAGCGTCCCGCGTCCGATCCGGCCGCGCTGCCCTGGGCCGCGCCGCCGCCCGGACCGGTCGTCCCGCCGCACGGGTACCGGCCGGGACCGGTCGCGCCCCAGCCCGTCCCGGCGCAGCCCGTCGTGCCCCAGCCCGTTCCGCCCGGTGCGGCCGGGCCCGCCGCTGTGCCCTCCCAGCTGCCCTCGCTGGACCTGCGCGGCTCCGCCACCCGGCCCGCCGTCGACCCGCAGGTCGCCCGGGAGCTCAAGCGCCAGGTCGCGGCCGAACTGCACCAGCAGATCACCCGGTTGACCGCCGCCTCCGGTTCCGATCCGGACCGCGCCACCCGCCGCCAGCGCGGCCGGGCGCTGATCGAGGAGGCCGTCGCCCGGTGGTCCGACGCCTATGCGCAGACCCACGGCATCCCGCCCACCCGGGAGCAGGACCGCGCCCTCGCCGAGGCCGTCTTCGACCTGCTGTTCCGGGCCGGCCGGCTCCAGCCCTACCTGGACGACCCGGAGATCGAGAACATCCTGATCAACGGCTGCGACGACGTCTGGGTCTCCAAGGTGCACCAACCCCTGCGCCAGGTACCGCCGGTGGCCGAGAACGACGCCGAACTCATCGAACTGCTCCAGGACCTGGCCCGCCAGCACGGCGGCGGCGAGCGCAGCCTGTCCACCGCCAGCCCGACCCTCGCGCTGCGCCTGGAGGGCGGCATGCGCCTCCAGGCGCTCACCGAGGTGACGCCCCGCCCGTACATCGCGATCCGGCGCCACCGGGTGGCCTCGGCGACGCTGCCCGAGATGGTCGAACTCGGCACCCTGGACGCCACCCTGGCCGCCTTCCTGGCCTCCGCGATCCGGGCCCGGAAGAACGTGATGATCACCGGTACCCAGGGCGTCGGCAAGACCAGCCTGCTGCGCGCGATGGCCGCCGAGATCCCGCCGGACGAGCGGATCGGCACCCTGGAGTCGGAGTTCGAACTCTGGCTGCACACCCTCGGCCACCTGCGCCAGGTCGTCCCGATGGAGGCCCGCGAGGGCAACGGCGAGCGCGTCGAGGGGCGCCTGGCCGGGGAGTTGACCATCGGCGACCTCATTCCGGCCGCGCTGCGCATGACGCTCTCCCGGATCATCGTCGGGGAGGTCCGCTCCGGCGAGGTCGTCCCGATGCTGCGGGTGATGACCAACGGCGAGGGCGGCTCGATGTGCACCCTGCACGCCCGCGGCCCGCACATGGTTGTCGACCGCATCGCCGAACTCTGCCTGGAGTACGGCTCGCACATGACCGACTCGCTCGCCTACCGGCTCACCGCCAACGCCCTGGACCTCATCGTGCACGTCACCATGGTCGACGAGACCGCCGTCGGCGGCCGCCGGCACCGCTTCGTCTCCCACGTCCTGGAGGTCACCGGCCTCGGGGAGAGCGGCCGGCCCGCACTGAACACCGTTTTCGGCCCCCGGCCGGACCTCGGCGAGCCGCGGGCCGTCCCGCACACCCCGCCGCAGTGCCTGGACGACCTGCGCCGGGCCGGCTTCGACGCCTCGCTGCTCGGCTCCCGGTACGGGAGCTGGGCCACCCCGCTCCAGCTGCGGATCGGCGGTGGCGCGCGGTGATGCTGCTCTTCGCCCTCTGCGGGCTGGCGGTCGCGGGCGGCCTGGTCGCCCTGGTGGCCTGGGCCCGCGGCAGCGAGCCCGGCGCCGAGGACGGGGCCGAGCGGGAGCCCAACCCGCTGGCCGGCCGGATCCACGTGTTCTGGTACGGCGCCCCCGGGACGGCCGCGCACCGGATGGTGCGGCTGCGCCGCGTCCAGCTGCCGCTCGCGCTCGCCGGCGCGCCGCTGGCCTGGCTGTTCACCGGCATCCCGCTGACCGCGCTGCTGGTGCCGCTGGCCGTCTTCGGCCTGCCCTGGCTGTTCGACACCACCCGCCCGGACACCCACCGGATCGAGCGGCTGGAGGCGCTCTCCGAGTGGACCCAGCGGATCGCCGACGTGCTGCTGCTCGGCGTCGGCCTCAACCAGGCCATCGTCACCAGCCGCCGCACCGCCCCGGCCGCCCTGGAGGACGAGATCGGCGAGCTGGCCGCCCGGCTGCAGGCCCGCTGGCGGCCCGAGGAGGCGCTGCGCGCCTTCGCCGACAGCCTCGCCGACGCCACCGCCGACAAGGTGCTCGCCGCGCTCGTGCTGCGGGCCGGGGACAGCGGCCCCGGCCTGGCACGCACGCTCTCCGACATGGCCGACTCGGTGCGCGAGGAGGTCCGCCAGCGCCGCGCCATCGAGGCGGACCGGGCCAAGCACCGGACCACCATCCGCTGGCTGGTCGGCATCATCGTGCTGGTCGTCACCGTCGGCTCCTTCAACACCGAGTACACCCGGCCGTACGGGAGCTTCCTCGGTCAGGTGGTGCTCGCCGTGGTCGCCGCCCTGTTCGTGGCGATCATCGCCTGGATGCGGGCGCTGGCCTCCCACCCGCCGGTGCCCCGGCTGCTGACGCCGGACCGGCGCAGCAGGAGCGGGCGCCGGTCCGCCGCACCGGCGGCCGCGCCGGAGCCGGTCGAGCAGCTCGGGGAGGTCCGGTGATCTCGCCCTGGTCCGTGCTGGCCGGCGCCTTCGCGGCCGGCGGCCTCGCTCTGCTGGTCGCCGAACTGCGGCCGGCGCCACCGGACCTGCGCCAAGCGCTGGACCGGCTGCACGCCACCCCCGCCGACCGCGAGCAGGACCCGGACGAGCGGCCCCGCTGGTACGACCGGATCGGCGAGCGGTCCGTCCACCTGCGCGGGGTCTCCGTACCGCGCCGTGAACTCGCCCTGATCGGCCGCACCCCGGCCCGGTTCATGGTGCACAAGCTGCTGTTCGCCGCGCTCGGCCTGCTGCTGCCCGCCTACCTGGGGGCGATGGCCGTGCTGATGGACACCGGCCTGCCGTTCGCGCTGCCGCTGGTCGCCGGGCCGCTGCTGGCCGGGCTGCTCTGGTTCGTCCCGGACGCCGTGGTGCGCGGCGAGGCCAAGGAGGCGCGCACCGAGTACCTGCACGGCATCGCCGCCTACCTGGAACTCGTCGCGATGGAGCGGGCCGCCGACTGCGGCCCCGCCGAGGCGCTGCGCCGGGCCGCCGCGGTCGGGCAGGGCACGGTGTTCCGGCGGATCCGCGACGCCCTGGAGCGCGCGGCCACCGACCGGCTCCCGCCGTGGGCCGGACTCGACGCACTGGCCGAGGAGCTGGGACTCAGCCCGCTCCAGGACGTGGCCGACATCATGCGGCTGTCCGGCACCGACGGCGCCGCCGTCTACGACACCCTTCGGGCCCGCGCCAAGGGCCTGCGCGGGGAACTGCTCGCCGAGGACCTAGCCCGGGCGAACGCCGACAGCGAACGGATGGTCGCTCCCGGGGCCGCGCTGACCCTGCTGATGACCGTCCTGATCGTCTTCCCCGCCCTGCACCAGATGCTCAACTGACCGTGCTCCACGGTCGCGTACCGTCCCCGACCGGACCTCGCAAGCCCCACCCGCCAGTTCAGAGCAGCCGGCACCACCACACCACACCGCCACATCCCCGGGAGAACCCGATGACCGCACGACTCGCCCACCTGGCAGACCGGGTGCTGCGACCCGCCCTGCTACCGGTCCAGTTCGCACTGATGCTGTTCACCCTGCGGCTCGGCCGGCTGCGGGCCGCCCGGGCGCGCGGCGACCGCGGTGCGATCAGCATCGAACTCGCCCTCGCCATCATCGCGTTGGTCTTCGTCGCCGGTGCCGTGGCGACGGCGCTCTACCTGCTGAAGGACAAGGTCGTCAAGAAGGTCGAGCAGGACCCGAACATGCCGGGCGGCGCGGGCGCGGGCGGCGCCACCCAGTGATGCGTCCTGCTCTCCGCCGCAGGGGCGACCGGGGGTCGATGAGCGTGAGTCTCGCCATCGTCTTCCCGGTCGTCCTGCTGCTCCTGCTGCTCGTCGTCCAGGCCGCGCTGCTCTGGTACGACCGGCAGGTCGCGCTCACCGCGGCCCGCGAGGGTGTGGACGCCGGACGGGTGCAGAGCAGCGCGACGGACGGCGAGAAGAACGAGGCGGCCCAGCGGCAGGCCCGCGACTTCCTCGACCGGCAGGGCGTGCGCGGGTACGTGGTGCGGACCGACGGCAGCACGGCCCAGACCGTCCGGGTCACCGTGGAGCTGACCCCGCCGCTGCTGATACCCGGGCTCAGGGCGCCCACCGTCACCCAGTTCGCCGAGGCGCCGCGCGAGCGCTTCGTGGCGCCGGTGGTGAAGCCGTGAGGAGTGAACCGAGGGCACCTGGCGGGCGGCGGCGGCCATCGCGGCCGTCCCGGCGGCGGTTCTGGTCGCGGCCGCGCAGGCGGGACCGCGGCGGGATCGCGATCGAGGCGGCGATCGTCGTGCCGGGGGTCGTCGGACTGGTCCTGGTGGCCATCGCCGCCGGTCGGGTGCAGACCACGGCCGGCACCGTGGAGGCCGCGGCCCGGGCCGGGGCCCGGACCGCGTCCCTGCAGCGCAGCGTGGACGGGATGGACCAGCCGGCCAGGGAGTCCGCCCTCGCCACCCTGCGCCAGCAGGGCGTGTCCTGCCGCAACGGGGACGTACGGGTCGGCAAGGGGGAGTTGAACCTGCCGGGCGGACCGGCCACGACCGTCACCGTCACGGTGATCTGCGACGTGGAACTGGCCGACCTGCTCGGCGGGCCGTCCGGGGTACCCGTGACGAAGCACCTCGTCGGCGAGTTCACCTCGGTGGTGGACCGTTACCGGGGCACATGACGGCGCGCGGCGCCGTCGCCGGGAAGACGGGGGATTGGAGACGGCCCGTGCGGGGGAGACGCAAGCGGAGAGCGCCCGGGGGATGACACAGCGGTACCGAGTGGCGCCCGGTGGGAGCCGGTGGGGAGAGCAGCGTGCGAAGTGGGGGGAGGGGACGGGAGTGGTGAGCCGTCTGCGGCGACGGCTGTCGGCGCGCCGGTCCGACCGGGGCGCGGTGGCCCTCTTCGTGGCGATCTGCGCGGCCTACGTCGTGCTCGTCATCGCCCTGGTGATCGACGCCGGCGGCCGGCTGCGGGTCGCCGAGCGGACCGACGCCTACGCCCTGGAGGCCGCGCGGGTCGGCGGCCAGCAGCTCGACCGGGCGGCCGTCCTGCAGGGCAAGGGCTTCAAGGTCCAGGAGAATTACGTCCGGGACGCCGCCGACGCCTATCTGCGCCTGTACGGCCTGCACGCGGGCGACATCGAGTTCTCCGGTGACGGCAAGGTCGTCACCGTCACCGTGCAGGCCGACTACCGCCCGGTCCTGCTGGGCGCCCTCGGGCAACGGAAGGTAACGGGCAAGGGCAGTGCGACCCTCGTCCACGGAGTCGAGAAAGCGGAGACCGACTGATGGCCGCGCCACGTGCCAAGGACCAGGCCCGTACCGCCCAGGCCCGCAACGGCCGGGCCGGGACGTCCCATCGCGCCGGCGGCGCCCGAAGGCCCGCCGCCCCGGCGCCCCGACCACCCCGCGGGCGCGGCCGTGCCGTGATCACCGCGCTCGGCGCGCTGGTCACCCTGCTCGCCCTGCTGCTGGGCGTCCCCGCACTGCTGCTGTACGGCACCCAGGCGGTCGCCGGGATGGGCGAGGTCGCCTCGGGCGGGGTGGGCGAGGCGCTCACCAGCCCGGACGACGGAAGCCTGTTCCTGTGGGCGCTGGTGGTGGTCGGCTGGCTCGCCTGGGCCTGCTTCGCGCTCTCCGTCCTGCTGGAGATCCCCGCCCAGCTGCGCGGCCGGATCGCCCGCCGCATCCCGGCCTTCGGCTGGAGCCAGCGGATCGCGGCCGGACTGGTCGGCTCGGTGCTCGCCCTGCTGCCGGTGGCCGGCTCGGCCTTCGCGGCCGTCCCCGAAGCCGCCCACGGCCCGGTCGTCCAGGCGCAGTTGACGCCGGGCGTGCAGCGCGCCGCACTGCCCGCCGCGCAGGCCGCACCGGCCCCGACCCCGGCCGCCGAACAGCAGAGCACCTACACAGTGCGCGACGTCCGGCCGGCCGACAGCCTGTGGTCCATCGCCGAGCGCCAACTGGGCTCGGGCGAGCGGTGGATGGAGATCGCCAAGCTCAACGAGGGCCGGTTGATGGGCGATTCAGGCGTCCGCTTCGACGCCGAACGGCCGATCCAGCCAGGCTGGGAACTGCTGATGCCGGCGGACGCCAAGCCGGACGAGGCGAGGACACCGGCTCCTGCCCCCGCGCCGGCTCCCTCCGGGGATGCGGCGCAGGGTACCCCGCAGGGGACGCCGCAGGGTGCCCCGCAGAACGTTCCGCAGTCCGGAACGGAGGCCGGGGGGCCCGGAGGCGCCGGTGGCGCGGGCGGATCCGGCGGGCAGCGGACCGTCACCGTCCAGGCCGGGGACAGCCTGTCGGCCATCGCCCAGCGGGAGCTGGGGGACGGGGAGCAGTGGCCGAAGCTGTTCGAGGCGAACAAGGGGGCGCAGGCCCCGGACGGGGAGCAGCTGACGGACCCGGACGTGGTCGTGCCGGGGATGGTGCTCACGGTGCCGGGGGCGGGCGGTGCCGCACCGGCGCCGGCGCCCGCACCGGCTCCTGCCGACCAGGCCCCGGCACCCGCTCCGGCACAGGGCGCTCCCACGCAGGGCGCTCCCACGCAGGGCGCTCCGGCGCAGGGCACGCCGCAGTCGGCCCCCGCGCCCGCGCCCACACACGCGCCGGCCCACGCGCCGGCCCCCGCCGCGCACGCCGACCCGGCCCCCAGCGACGACTACACCGTCGCGCTCTCGGTCTCCACCGTCGGCGTCCTGCTCGCCGCCATCATGGTCGGCGCCGTCGCCCACAAGCGCGGCGGCCAGCAGCGCGCCCGCCGCCCTCGGCACCGCATCGCGATGCCCGACGCCGAGGCCGCCGCCTTCGAGAACGAGCTGATGGCCCGGCAGGACCAGGCCGGACTGGAACTGCTGGACCGCGCCCTGCGCACCATGGCCCGCAACACCGTGCGCGGCGGCAAGCGGCTGCCCGCCATCGTCGCCGCCCGGATCACCCAGGGCCAGACCATCGAGCTGCACCTGTCCGGCCCGGCCACCCCGATCGCGCCGTTCCGCGCCGCGCACGCCGCCAACGTGTGGTGGTGCAGCGCCGACTCGGGCGACCTGCTCAGCCCCGGCCAGGCCCGGCGGACCGCCGCGCCGTACCCCGCGCTGGTCACCCTCGGCACCTCGCCGGACGGCTCGGTGGTCCTCGCCGACCTGGAGGCCGTCCGGCTGCTCCACCTGTCCGGCCACCCGGACGACGCCCGGGACGTGCTGCGCACCCTCGCCGTCGAACTGGCCCACAGCCCGCTGGCCGACCGGCTCCACCTGCACCTGGTGGACCTCGCCGAGGAGCTGCCGATCAGCGGACCGGCCGCCGAACGGGTGCACCGCCACCCCACCCTGGAGGCCGCGCTCGCCGCCCTCGGCCCGCGCACCGCCAAGGCCCGCGCCACCCTGGTCGCCGCCGAGGCCACCAGCCCGCGCGAGGCCCGCAGCCGGGGCCAGGCCGACGAGTCCTGGACGCCCGAGATCGTGCTCTGCGCCCACCAGCCCGGCGGGGACGTCCCGGCCGAGCTCGGACGCCTGCTCGACGCCCGCCCGCGCACCTGCGTCGCCGTCATCACCCGCGCCCCCGAGCGCGGCACTGGCCCGGTCGCCCGCTGGACCCTGCCGACCTCCGGGCAGGCCGCGATCCCGGGCCTGCACCTCACGGTCGAGCTCCAGCGGCTCAGCGGCCACCAGTACGACCAGGTCGCCGAGCTGCTCCGGGCCGCCGACGACACCACCCAGCACCCGGCCCCGGCCTGGACCCTGGACGGGCCGGAGGAGGACCCCGACACCGCCGAACTGCCGACCGCCGTACCGGTGCTGGCTGCCGTCGGGGCCTCGGCCGTCGGGGCTTCGGCCGGTGGGGCTTCGGCCGGTGGGTTGTCGGCCGGTGGGGCTTCGGCCGGTGGGGCTTCGGTCGGCGGGGCTGACGAGGGCGCGGACGCGGCCGCCGGTCCGCGGCTGCTCGCCCGGGTCATCGGCACCGGGGCCAGCCCGTTCGCGGGCACCGATCCGGTGACGCCCGCTCCGGGTCCCGCCGCCCTGCCGCCCGCGGCTTCGGCCTCGGCCCCGGCCCCCGTGCCGGCTCCGGTTCCGGCCGGTCCGGCGCGGTTCGTCGTCAACGGGCAGGGGAGGCAGGCGGCCACCGACGAGACCACCCGGGACCTGCGGCGCCCGGGCCTGCCGGAGGGCGAGGGGGCGGACGAGCCGGGGGACACTTCCTCGGAGTCCACGGCGACGGTCGTGCTCGCCGTCCAGCCGGTCGTCCCGAAGCCCGTCATTCCGCAGTCCGTCGTTCCGCAGTCCGTGGTGTCGCCTCCCGTGGTGGCGGAGCCGGGGACGGCGGAGCCGACCGCGCCGAAGGGGACCGAGGAGTCGGCGCCGTCGGCCGCGTCCGTCGCGGTGCCCGCCGTCGTCGCCGGGACGGGTCCGGCCGGGACCGCCGAGACGGTCGGGACCGCGGACCCCGCCGGTACGGGGGAGTTCGAGCCCGCCGTCGAATCGGGCCCCGCCACCGTCGCCCCGGTCGCCCGGACCACCCCCGGGCGCAGCGACAGCGACGACCTGCTCGCCATCCTCCGCTCCCCGGAGGCGCACGCCGCTCGCAACGCCCCCCGGATCCGGCTGCTCGGCCCGGTGGACGTCGCGGGGGTCCTCGGCACCGCCGTCCCCGGCGCGCTGCCCCGGCTCACCGAGCTGGCCGTCTACCTGGCGCTGCGTCCGGGGTCGGACCGCCACGCGCTCGACCACGATCTGCACCCCGGCGCGGCGCACCTCGACCCGCACCCCACCGCGGGCGACGCCAGGAGCCCGGTGGTGGCCAAACTCGGCGACCTGGCCGCCTGGTTCGGCACCTCGCCGGAGGGCCGCGCCTTCCTGCCCACAGAGGGCACCGAGGGGTACTCCTTCGCCCCGGCGGTCACCTGCGACTGGGACGAGTTCCGCGGTCTCTACCGGCGCGGCATGCGCAGCACCAGTGCCACCGCCGACGCGGCCCTCGCCCACGCCCTGGCCCTGGTCCGCGGGGCGCCGTTCGCCGAGGCCCCGCCGGCCTCGTACGGCTGGGCCGAGGCCGAGCGGCAGGACATGATCGCGGCGATCGTCGACACGGCCCACGAACTGGCCGCCCGGCGTCTGCAGTACGGCGACCACCGCAGCGCCGAGGCCGCCGTGTTCCGCGGCCTCGCCGTCGCCCCGGACGTCGAACTGCTGCACCGGGACCTCTTCTACGCCTACGCCTCGGCCGGTGCCCGCGATCAACTCCTGCGCGCCGTCAACCGGTTGGATGCGCTCAGCCGCCGGACCGGCCGGGACCTGGACGCCGACACCGTCGCCCTGCTGCGGGACCTGCTCGCGGGTTCCTGAGGTTGATCGCCGACTGCCCGGCCACTCCCACGGGGGTGGCCGGGCAGTCGTGTTGACGGGCCGACGGCGGATGTGACGGTCGTGTGGACATTCGGTACGGGTGCGGTCGGCGGATCAATCGGCACATCAATCGGCGGGCCGATCGGTGGAGCGGCGGCCCGGAGGATCGGCGGGCCGGTGGCGGGTCAGACCGCCCGCAGCCAGGCGTCCAGGGCGGTGAAGTCCGCCTCGGTGAGCCCGCGTCGGGGATCCACCCGGTGGAGCAGGGCGCGGGCGGGGGAGTGGGCGGCGACCCAGCGGCGGTCGGGCTCGGTGATCTCGTCGTCCACCCAGGCGAACGGCCGCCCGTCCGCCCATGCGACCAGCGCACGGGTCTTCCAGTGCAGGCCGTCCGGCCCGTCCGGCCAGTTCGTGATGTCCGGCCGGTCCGTCGTCGCAGGGGTGTCCAAGGCGTGCGGGGCGTCCGGGGCGTCCATGGCACCCGTGTCGTCCACCGGCCAGTCCACGACGGGGAGTCGGGGCAGGCCGAGCCAGGGCGCGAGGCACTCGTTGGCGTCCTCCAGCCAGGTGGTGGCCCACACCGGTTCGCCCGGCAGGCTCAGCAGCCGCGGCCCCAACTCCGGGTTCACGCGGGCGATCAGCGGATTCCCGCCCATCGCCGGGCCGGGCGGGACGTACGGGCTGCGGTAGGTGGGGTAGCCACCGGGGGGAGGGTCGCCGAAGGGGATCAGCGGGCCGTCCACGTCGAGGAAGAGCAAGGGGCGATCGGCATCGACCATGACGGCACCTTAGCGGGGCGGCGCGGGTGGTGCGGTGCGCCGATCGGCCACCCGGCCTGGAACGGGTGAGCCGGGATCTCGTAGGGTGGCGCGCACGGAGTGTGGTGGCAGGCACCACACAGGCGAGGGCATCAGACGCCGCGGGAGCGGCGGGGCGGGGCGGTGACCAGGAGATGGCGGAGACGACAGCGGTTTCCGGAGGTCCCGACCCGGCCGGCGGCTCGGGGCCCTGGGACGCCGTACCGCCGCCCCCGCGCCTCCCGGCCGATGAGCATCCGCCCGGCCCCGCAGCGCTGTACGAGCCGCCGCCGCCCCCGGCCGCCCCTGCCCCCGTTCCGGTCGCCGCTTCCGTACCGGGTGTTCCTCCGGGGGCCGTACCTGCTTCCGGGGCGGGCACGCAGGGGGGCGTGCAGCCGGTCGGACAGGCGCCCATGCCGCCGCCCGCGCCCCCAGCCGCACCGCCCGTTCCGCCCACCGGGTGGACCCTCACCGGCCTGCCCACCGCCGGGTTCGCCTCCTCGGCGACCCCGCCGCCGTTCCCGGTCCAGAGTGCGGCGCCGGCCACCGTCGGCGGTGCGGGCGGGCTCGGCGCGGGCGGCATCGGTGCGGGTGGCCTCGGGGCCGCGCCGCGCGGGCGGATCCTGGTGATCGAGGGCGGGTACGGCAACTCCGGCCGCCGCACCTGGGGCCGTGGCGGACCGGCCCAGGCGCCGGTGCTCTCGGCGATGCTCGCCGCCGTCTCGCCGCAGGTGCTGCTCGCGGCGGACGCGGTGGACGCCGTCCACCTCCCCGGCGCCGGTGACCCGCACACCGTCCTCGCCCACCTGCGCGCCGCCTCCCGCCACCCGGGACCGCTGCTGGTCCACCTGGGCGGCCACATCGTCGCCGACAAGCGCGGCGGGCAGCTCCAGCTGACCCTGCGCGACGCCAAGCAGGACGGCCTCCCCTGGCAGTCCGTCGCCGCCGAGCTGAGCCACCGTCCGGCGGAGTGGCAGACCCTCGTCATCGCCGACCTGAGTGCCGACCAGAACGCCTGGCCGTACCTCCAGGGCACCGTCTCCCCGCTCAGCGAGGGCATCCCGCTGTGGGCGGTGGTCAGCCCGGACCCGGAGCAGATCGGCACCTTCACCCGCGCGCTGATCGAGGCGCTGCACGGCGGACGGCCCGGCGCGGGCGAGGTGCTCGCGCCCGAGCAACTGCGGCAGCAGGTGTACTCGGTGCTGCGGCCGGATGTGATCGTCCTGGCCACCCACGCCCCCGACCGGCCGTTCTTCCGCAACACCGCCCGTCGCGGCGAGGGCCTGCCGGCCGACGTGCCGCCGGTGCCGGCCGCCGGCGTGGCGCTCTCCGACCTGCCGCCGCCCCTGGCACCGCCGCTGCCGCGTCCGACGGAACCGCGGGACGCCGTCCCGGGGTGGCCGTCGCCGGTACCGGCAGCGATGCCCGAGCCGTCGACCGCGGCCGTCGGCTCCCCGGTGACCGCGGGTGGTCCGGTCAGCCTGGTCAAGCCGGGCGTCCCGCCCACTCCGCCGCGGCCGGCCCGCCCGGTGAGCCTGCTGAAGGCGGGCGGAACGGCCGAGGCGCCGGGCGTGACCCTGCGCAAGCCCGCCCCGGCCGACGCCGTGCCCGAGGACGGCACGCCTCCGGCGGGCGTCACACTCCTCAAGCCCCGGCCGGAGCCCGCGGACGTCGCGGTCGCCGAGCCCGAACTCCCGCAGGAGGAAGCCGTGGCGGCCTCCGAGGCCGCGGCGGAGGCGGTCGAGGGTGCGGCTGCGGAGGCAGTTGAGGAGACGGCTGCGGAGACTGCTGCGGAGACGACGGGGGAGACGGCCGGAGCGGCGGGCGGGGACGCGACCGGGGAGGCCGTCGCGGAGGAGTCCGAGGCTGCGGAGCGACCCGGGGCCGAACAGGCCCCTGTGGTCACGGAGCAGCCCAGGGACGCCGTCCCGGAGGCGCCCGCGGAGGAGGTGCCCGCTGACGAGACTCCCGCCGACGAGGTGCCGGCCGATGAGGCGCCGACGGAGGAGGCGCCTGCTGATGTCGTTCCGGCCGACGAGCACCCTGCTGACGAGGCGCCGGTCGACGCCGTGCCGCGGGGCGAAGGACCGGCCGACGAGCGACCGGCCGGCGAATCTCCCGCCGACGCGCCGCCCGCCCAGGCCGGCGCCCCGACCGACAGCCCGACCGGCGCCCCGACCGACAACCCGGCCGGCACCGCTGCCGAAGCGTCGGCCGACGAGGCCGCTGCGGCCAGGCCGCCCCGGGCGGACTACCGCGAGGTCATCGGACGGATTGTCCGCAGTGCCGACGCCGGGGATCACGCCGCCGCCACCGACCTGGCCTTCGCCCTCGAACTGGAGGCGATCGCCGAGCACGGTGCCGTCTCCGAGCCGGTGCTGCAGGTCCGGCAGGTCCGGGCGCACGTCTGCCGGCTCGCGGGCCGGTCGGCCGAGGCCGCGGAGATCTACCGCGAGGTGGCCCTGACGCTGCTCCGTTCCCAGGGGTCGGACCATCCGGAGACCCAGCGGGCGGCGACCAACGCCGAGGCCTGCTGGCGTGCGATCACGGACCGCGCGGCGGCCATCCGGATCGCCCCGGAGATCATCGAACTGCGCGCCCACCTCCCGGGCCCCGACGGCCGCAAGCTCCGTGCCGCCGAGCGCTACCTCGCCCAACTGGCCGCTGCCGCCACCGGCTGACAGCTGGCGGCCGCCAGGACCGCCGTCCGCCGGGACCGCCGTCCGCTGTCCGCCGTCC
>NZ_JBSHAP010000050.1:0-59954 GCF_053611565.1 Kitasatospora sp. NPDC054795 | reverse complement strand
GCGCGGTGCGCCGCCGCCCGGCGACCGGCTGAGCCCTCCCCGGCCGCCTCGCCCGGGGGCGTCGGCGTGCGGCCGGGCCGGTCAGCGGCTCGGCGCGGCCAGCCGGTACTCCTGCCGGTCGGCGTCGTACGCGAAGAGCCCCGCGTAGCGGCCCCAGTCGGTGGCGGTCTCCAGCTGCCGGTCGGTCTGTTCGTCGGTGTAGTGGCGGCCGAGCAGGTCGCGCAGGAAGCCGGTGCGGACGGTGGCGCCGGGCCGGCCGCCGAGGCTGTTGGCGATCAGCTTGATCAGCGGGACCTCCAGGGCGGCGGCGGCGAAGACGGCGCGGGCCTCCTGGGCGTCGGCCCCGGTGTAGGCGGCGCCCGTCGCGGTGAGCAGCAGGTCGTCGCCGTGGACCTCGGCGAAGCCCAGCAGGTCGAGGGCGTCGACCTGGGGGAGCAGGTCGTCGATGTCCAGGCCGAGTTCGTCGGCGAGGTCGGCCAGGTCGCAGCTCCCGCCCCGGTGGGCGATCGTCTCGGCGAGACCGGAGAGGCCGTCCACGCCGGCGCTGGGCAGCGGGGTGGCGGCGACGGTGCGCCGTTCGGGGTCGGGTTCGGTGCGGCCGGACGGGCGGGTGTCCTTGGGCCGGCCGGTCATGATCCGGTACACCCGGTCCACCAGCTCGTCGAAGGCGGCCGAGTCGCGGTCGCGCGGCCGCTCCAGGGCGACCTCCACGGTCTCCCGGATGGTCCCGTACGGGCGGGCGCCGAGGACCACGATGCGGTCGGCCATCAGTACCGCCTCCTCGATGTTGTGGGTGACCAGGACGACGGCCCGGGTGGGGAACTGGCCGGACTCCCACAGCTCCATCAGCTCGCCGCGCAGGTTCTCGGCGGTGAGCACGTCGAGGGCGGAGAACGGCTCGTCCATCATCAGCACGTCCGGTTCGACGACCAGTGCCCGGGCGAAGCCGACCCGCTGGCGCATGCCGCCGGAGAGCTCCTTGGGGTAGGCGGAGGCGAAGCCGGTCAGGCCGATCAGGTCGATGGCCTGGTCGGCGGCGCGGGCGCGTTCCCGGGATGGGACACCGCGGGCCTCCAGGCCGAGTTCGACGTTCTGCCGCACGGTCAGCCAGGGCAGCAGCGCGAAGGTCTGGAAGACCAGCGCGGTGCCGGGGTTGGCGCCGGTGAGCGGGGTGCCGCGGTAGCGGACGGTGCCGGAGCTGGGCGGGACCAGGCCGGCCAGGCAGCGCAGCAGGGTGGACTTGCCGGAGCCCGAGCGTCCGAGCACGGCGACGACCTCGCCGGCCCGGACGGTGAGGTCGATGCCGGAGAGCACCGGCAGTTCGCCGGCGGCCCCGGCGTAGGACTTGGTCAGACCGGTGGTCTCCAGCAGCGCCTCCCCGTCCCCGTCCTCGTGGGGGGCGGGTGCGGGGGCGGTTGCGGGTTCGGCGGCACGGTTGCGGAACGGGAAGCGCATCGGCGGACTCCGGACTACAGCGAGTAGCGGCGCTCGGCCAGCCGGTACAGCCGGCGCCAGAGCAGACGGTTGAGGGCGACGACGTACAGGCTCATCACCGCGACCCCGGCGAGCAGGTGCGGGTGGTCGCCGCGCTCGGCGGCCCGGGCGATGTACGCGCCGAGGCCGGTCGCGGTCAGCGTGGTGGAGCCGAAGGTGACCACCTCGGCGACGATGGAGGCGTTCCAGGCGCCGCCGGAGGCGGTGATGCCGCCGGTGACGTACGCCGGGAAGACGCCGGGGAGGATCAGCCGCCGCCAGCGCTGCCACCCGCGTACACCGAGGTCGTCCATGGCCTCGCGCAGGTCGGCGGGGACGGCCATGGCACCGGCGATGGCGTTGAACAGGATGTACCACTGGGAGCCGAGGGCCATCAGCAGGATGCCGCCGAGGTCGATCGACACCCCGGTGCGCAGCAGCAGCCAGACCACCAGGGGGAAGAGGAAGTTGGCGGGGAAGCCGGCCAGCACCTGGACGACGGGCTGGGCGATCCTGGTCAGCCGGGGCGAGAAGCCGATCTTCACGCCGATCGGCACCCAGACCGCGGTGGCCACCGCGACCAGCACCACCACCCGGGCGAGGGTGGCGAGCCCGAGCAGCAGCGGCTCGCCGAAGACGCCGAGGCCGGTGCGGTCGGCCAGGTAGCGGCCGAGGTCGACGAGGCCCCACAGCACGATGCCGCCCGCGACGAGGGCGAAGGCCACGTCCCCGGCCCGCCGCCGGCCGGGGTGGACGGCCGGCGGGCGGTCGGCGGTGCCGAACACCCGCCCGGCCCGGTTCAGGGCCCGTCCGGCGGGGCGCAGCGCGCGGCCGAGCGCGGCGGGCAGCCGGGAGCGGCGCAGCAGGTCCAGCACGACCGAGCGCTGCACCTCGGTGGCCTCGGACTGCTCGTTCTTGAAGCGTTCGGCCCAGGCGGTGAGCGGCCGCCAGAACAGGAAGTTCACGCCGACCACCAGGACCACCATGGTGGCGATGGCCCAGCCGACCCGGCCGAGGTCCCCGGCGGCGATGGCCGCGCCCGCGTACGAGCCGACCCCGGGCAGCGCGTACCGCCGGCCGTCCACGGTGATCGCCTCGGAGGCGACCAGGAAGAACCAGCCGCCGCCGAAGCCGAGCATGCCGTTCCAGACCAGGCCGATCATGCCCGAGGGCAGCTCGACCTTCCAGAACCGCGTCCACCGGCTGAACCCGAAGGAGCGGGACAGCTCGTCGAGTTCGCGGGGCAGCGAGACCAGCGCCTGGTAGAAGGCGAAGGTCATGTTCCACGCCTGGGAGGTGAAGATGGCGAACACGGCGGCGCATTCGAGGCCGAGCACCGAGCCGGGGAAGAGGGCGAGGAAACCGGAGACCGCGAGGCTCAGGAAGGCGAGCACCGGTACCGACTGGAGGATGTCCAGCGCCGGGATCAGCACCCGTTCCAGCCGGCGGCTGCGGGCGGCGGCGTAGGCGTAGCAGAAGGTGAAGACGACCGAGAGGGCGAGCGCGGCGAACATCCGCAGCAGCGAGCGCGCCGCGTCGTACGGCAGCCGGGCCGGATCGGTGTCGACGGCCGCGTCCCGGGTGGTGGAGAAGCGGACGGCGCCGCCCTGGCCGAGCCGCAGCACGAGGTAGAGCAGGACCAGGACGGCGGCCGCGACGACCAGGTCCGTCCAGACCCGCCCGCCGAGCCGGTGCGCGGTCCGGGTGGGCCGTGAGCCCCGGGACAGGCCCGGCAGCGGGCTCCGGGACCGGCCCGGGGCGGGCTTCGTCAGGGTCATGGCGGTACCTCCGGGGCAAACCCGGGCAGTCTGCTCCCTCGGGACGTCCGTACGCAAACCCGCCCCGCCCCCACGGGGCCACCGGGTGCTCCCGGCCCCGGGCGGGGCGCCGTGTCCCGTCCCGGGGCGCGCCGTCCCGGGCCGGGGTCAGGCGGTCCGGGCCAGCCGGGGGTCGTACTTGTAGCCGATCTGCCGGACGGTGGCGATCGCCTCCCGGTGCCCGGGGCCGAGCTTGCGCCGGATCCGGGCGATGTGGGTGGCGACGGTGCGGGAGTCGCCGGTGTCCGGGCGGCCCCAGACGTTCTCCATCAGCTGGCGCCGGGAGTGCACCCGCAGCGGGTTGCCGACCAGGTGCGCGAGCAGTTCGAACTCCAGGTACGGCATGGTGACGTGCCGGCCCTCGACGGTGACGGTGCGCTGGTCGGTGTCCACCACCAGGCCGGGCGCGGGCGCGGGTCGCGGGGCCGGGCGCCGGCCCGGGGCGGGGTGGTGCGAGAAGACGGCGTCGAGCCTGGGGCGGTGCGGGACCATGGCGCGGGGCTCCTTCGTGGTCGGCTCAGTGGTTCAGCGCGGTCTGGACGATCTTGACGACGACCATGGCCGTCGCGATCAGCAGGTAGGCGCGCAGCGCGCCCATGCCGACCTTGCGGGCGGTGGACAGCACCGGCTTGTCGAGGGTCTCCAGCGGCGGCATCCGCCAGTTCTCCCGGCCGGTGCGGTCGACGGGGTCCTCCTTGGTGCCGCGGCGCCCGAAGGTGAAGGAGTACCCGGCGACGAGCACGCCCGCCACGCCGCAGCCGGCCATGATCCGCAGGATCGCCCCGGAGCCGATGTCGGGCCAGACCACGGCGGCGGTGAGGATCAGGGAGAGCATCACCAGGACGCCGACCACCAGCGAGGTGAAGGCGTTGGTCCGCGGCCCGTTCGTCCAGGGGCCCAGCACCGCGCGGTCGTTGCAGAGCAGCAGCAGGAAGACGGTCGCGGAGGGCAGCAGCACCCCGGCCAGCACCTGGACGAACTGGGTCATCAGGCCCTGGGTGTAGTCGGTGGAGAGCAGCGTGATCGCCGCCGCCGCGGCCACCAGGCCCGCGTAGATCCCGTAGAAGCCCTTGGCGCCCTTCACCCCGCGGTGCAGCGAGTGCTTGATGCCGAAGACGTCGCCGATCGCGTACGCGGTGGACAGGGACACTGCGAAGGCACCGATGATCGAGGCGTCCAGCAGCGCGATGGCGAACAGCACGCCGGCCAGGTGCCCGGCCTTGTCCTCGATGCCCCGGGCGACGGCGGCCGCGTCGGAGAAGTGCCCGAAGCCGTCGGTGCCCGCGAAGGCGGCGGCGGTGAGGCCCATCATGGCGGCGGCGCCGACGATCACGATCACGATGCCGATCCAGAGGTCGGCCTTCTCGTACGTCATGAAGCGCGGGGTGATCCGCTTGTCGATGACGTACGACTGCTGGAAGAACAGCTGCCAGGGCGCCACGGTGGTGCCGACGATGGAGATGATCACCAGCATCACGGCCGCCAGTCCGCCCGACCCGCCGGGCATGGCGGGCACCACGAAGTCGTGCGCCATCCGCGAGGTCTTCGGGTGGACCATGAAGTAGATCGGCACCAGCAGCAGTGAGCCCAGGCACAGCGTCACGGCGACCCGCTCGAAGCGCTGGAACGAGCCGGTGAAGGCCGAGGCGATGATGATCCCGGCGGCGAGCACCACCGAGGCCGCCTTCGGTAGGCCCAGGTACCCGGCCGCGAGCGTGACCCCGATGAACTCGGTGACCAGCGTCAGCGCGTTCAGCAGGAACAGGTCGATCACGCTGAACGCGCCCCAGAACTTCCCGAAGCGCTCCAGGATCAGCCGGGCGTGGCCCACACCGGTGACGGCGCCCAGCCGCAGCACCATCTCCTGGTTGACGTACAGCACCGGGACCAGCATCAGCAGCGTCCACAGCAGTTGGGTGCCGTAGTTCTGCCCGGCCTGGCCGTAGGTGGAGAAGGCGCCGGCGTCGTTGTCGCCGACCATCACGATCAGGCCGGGCCCGACGATCGCGAGCAGGGTCTTCAGTCTCGCCGACAGGCCGCGCCCGGGCGTGGTGTCGTCGAGCCGGATGGTGCCGAGCGCGCCCTTGATGTCGCCGACGTGCGCGTCGTCGAGGACGGCCGAACGCGGCTCGGGCGGAGCGGAGTTGAGCGTGGCGTGGGTGGTCATGGGTTTCCTCCCTGGGCCCCGGAGGGGCGGTTCGGAGGCAGGCGGCGGCTCTCCCCGCGGGCGGGCACGGCGCATCGGCGCGCGGCTGCGCGGCCCGTACGGTGACGTGCGGGCACGGCGGAGCCGCGTGCGGACATGGCGTGCCGTCGTCGCTGATGACCGCCGAACAATGGTGACGGACCGTCAGGACGTGCTGCGGGGAAAGGTGTTACCGCATGCCGGAGGTGTGCGAGGGCAGGCGGGGGCAGGGGCAACTGTGGCCCGGACTACTGCAATCCATGTCTCTCGCCTCCTCCCGGCCGGCGCACCCCGTGGTGCGTGTCATCGACGCGGCAAGGAGCTCACCGGCCCGCGCGACGCGACCGCCGGTTCACCCCAACTCGTCAGAGCTTAGTCCCGCCCGGGAGCGATACTTGCGCACTTGGTAAAATCTTTACCTTTCTGTCGGCGTACGCCGGTGCCTGCCGTCGCCGGCCGCCGCTACCCGTCCGCGCCCGCCGCCGGCCGCTGCTGCCCGTCCGCGCCCCGGGGCGGGCGGCGGCCGGCCGGGTGACGGGGGTTTGGCCGCCGGGCCGCCACGGAACGACTTCCCGCCGTACCGGCACCGGCACCAGGTCGTGCCCGAACCCGAGGGGTGGCATGGCGACCGCAGACTCCCAGGGGCCTCCCCGGCAGGCGCGGGCGCTGACGCTCGCGCGGAACCCGAAACTGTGGCTCTTCCCGGGCGTCCTGTGCTGCCTGCTGGCCGTCCTCCTCTCCCTGCTCTACATGGGGGGCATCCTCAACCCGAGCGGGCACCTGCACCGGCTGCCGATCGCCCTGGTGAACGAGGACCAGGGCCCGCCGCCGCCCGGGCAGGCGGAGCCCCTCGGCGCCCGGCTGGCCGCGGCCGTGGTGGCCGGCACTCCCGACGGCACCGTCCAGTGGCGGCAGGTGGACGCGGCCGGACTGAGCGAACAGCTCGCCGCCGGCAAGGTCTACGGCGCGCTGGTCGTGCCGAAGGACTTCAGCGCCGCCGTCACCGCGCTGGTCACCGGCGGCGCCGCCGAGCGGCCGACCGTCACCGTGCTGACCAACCCGGGCATGGGCAGCCTCGGCTCCTCGATCGCCGCGAATATCTCCCAGAACGCCGCCCACCAGGCCTCGTCGGCGCTCGGCGGGCAACTGCTGGCCGCCGTACCGGCCTCCGGCGCCCCGGGTCCGGACACCGGAGCCACCGCCCGGCTGCTGCTCGCCGACCCGATCGCCGTCACCACCCGGGTCGGCCACCCGATCGGCGGCCACAGCGGGCTCGGCCTGAGCGCCTTCTACTTCACCCTGCTGGCCGTGCTGACCGGCTTCATCGGCGGCAACATCGTCCACAGCGGCGTCGACGGCGCGCTCGGCTACAGCGACAGCGAGATCGGCCCCTGGCATACCCGCCGCCCGACCGTCCCGATCAACCGCACCCAGACCCTGCTGCTCAAGATGGTCATGACGGCCGGGATCATGCTGCTCACCACCTCGCTCGTGGTGCTCTGCTCGGTCGGCGTCCTGGGCATGGACGCCCCGCACCTGGCACAGCTGTGGATCTTCGCCTACTGCGCCAGCCTCGCCGTGGGCCTCGGGGTGCAGGCGATCAACGCCGCGTTCGGCGGGATCGGGCAGCTGGTGTCGATGTTCGTCTTCATCGCGCTGGCGCTGCCCTCCTCCGGCGCCACCATCCCGCTCCAGGCGGTCCCCGGCTTCTACCGCTTCCTGAGCCTCTTCGAGCCGATGCGCCAGCTCGGCGACGGCATCCGGGCGATCCTCTTCTTCGACGCCAGGGCCGACGCCGGGCTCACCCGCGGCTGGGTCATGATCGGAATCGGCGCGGTGCTGGCCCTGCTGTTCGGCTTCGGGATGACCCGCTACTACGACCGGAAGGGCCTGCACCGCTGGACGCCCCAGCCCTCCGGCCAGGACGCCTGACCACCGGGGCCGGGCAGCCGGGGCGGTCAGGTGTCCTGGCCGGTCAGGACGCCTTGGTGACGGTCACCTTGAGGTGCTTCATGATCGGCTGGTCGCTCTGGGTGCTGAAGTCGCCGATCGCGCACAGCACGTTCAGCTCCGGCATGTACCCGGCCGCGCAGCCGCGCGGGATGTCGTACGGGACGGCCAGGTAGCCGTGCACCGAGCGGGTGGACCCGTCCCGGGCGGTGCTGGTGACGTCCACCCGGTCGAACTCGTCCAGGCCGCGCTCGCGCATGTCGTCCCGGTTCATGAACACCAGGGTGCGCAGGTTCCGCACGCCCCGGTAGCGGTCGTTGTCCGAGTAGATGGTGGTGTTCCACTGGTCGTGCGAGCGCATCGTGCCCAGCGCCAGGATGCCCGGCCCGGGGACGACGTCGGGCAGCGGGGCGGCGGAGAACTCGGCCTTGCCGGAGCGGGTGTCGAAGACCAGCTCGCGGGCCGGCTGCTTGATCCGGAAGCCCAGCGGCAGCCGCACCCGGCGGTTGAAGTCCTCGAAGCCGTCGAGGACCTGGGCCATGGTGTCGCGGATGCGGTCGTAGTCCTCGATGTACCACTCCCAGGGGGTGGAACTGTCCGGCAGTGCCGCGCGGGCCATCCCGGCGACGATCGCGGGCTCGGAGAGCAGGCGCGGCGAGGCCGGGCGCTTCATGCCGACCGACAGGTGCACCATGCTCATCGAGTCCTCGACCGAGGTGGACTGCACCCCGGCCCGCTGGTGGTCCTTCTCGGTCCGGCCCAGGCACGGCAGGATCAGCGCCGCCCGCCCGTGCACCAGGTGGCTGCGGTTCAGCTTGGTGCTCACCTGGACGGTCAACTCGCAGGACTCCAGGGCCTGATAGGTGTACGGGGTGTCCGGGGCGGCGAGCGCGAAGTTGCCGCCCATGCCGACGAACACCGTGATGTCGCCGCGCCGCATCGCCTCGATCGTGCCGACGGTGTCCAGTCCGTGCTCGCGCGGCGGCTCGATCCCGCACACCTCGGCGAGCCGGTCCAGGAACGCGCCGGCGGGCCGGTGGTCGATGCCGCAGGTGCGGTTGCCCTGGACGTTGCTGTGCCCGCGCACCGGGGAGGGTCCGGCCCCCTCCCGGCCCAGATTGCCGCGCAGCAGCAGGAGGTTGACGATCTCCCGGACGGTGTCCACCCCGTGCTCGTGCTGGGTGACACCCAGGCACCAGCTGAAGATCGAGCGGTCGGCCTCCCGGTAGACCCGCGCCGCCTTGAGGATCTCGGCCCGGTCCAGCCCGCTCTGCCGCTCGATCTCCTCCCAGGGCGTGGCCAGGCAGACCTCGCGGTACGCCTCGAACCCGCTGGTGTGGCGGTCGATGAACAGCCGGTCCAGCGCCCGGTCGTCGGCCGCGGACTGCTCCAGGATCGCCTTCGCCATGCCGCGCAGCAGCGCCATGTCGCCGCCGATCCGCGGCTGGAGGTTCAGGGTGCTGGTGCGGGTGGCCCGGTTCAGCGCCATGTCGGTGAAGTCGTGCGGGATGATCGTCCGGGTCGCCGCCGCCTCGACCAGCGGGTTGACGTGCACGATCTGCGCGCCCCGCTTGTACGCCTCGGCCAGCGAGGTGAGCATCCGGGGCGCGTTGGAGGCCGCGTTGACGCCCAGGATGAACAGGGCGTCGGTGACCTCCCAGTCCTTGAGGTCGACCGTCCCCTTCCCGGTGCCGAGCGAGGCCTGCAGGGCCCGGCCGCTGGCCTCGTGGCACATGTTGGAGCAGTCGGGCAGGTTGTTGGTGCCCAGCTCGCGGGCCATCAGCTGGTAGAGGAAGGTCGCCTCGTTGCCGAGCCGGCCGGAGGTGTAGAACGCGGCCCGGTTGGGGTCGTCCAGCCCGCGCAGGGTGCGGCCGACCAGGGCGAACGCGTCCTTCCAGCCGATCGGGACGTAGCGGTCGCTGTCCGGGTCGTAGACCATCGGCTCGGTGAGCCGGCCCTGGTCCTCCAGCGCGAAGTCGCTCCACCCGGACAGCTCGGTCACCGTGTGGGCGGCGAAGAACTCCCGGCCGACCCGCTTGCGGGTCATCTCCCAGGTGACGTGCTTGATGCCGTTCTCGCAGATGTCCAGGTGCAGGCCCTTGGTGTCGTCGGGCCAGGCGCAGCCGGGGCAGTCGAAGCCGCCGTTCTCGTGGTTCATCCGCATCACCGCCCGCGGCCCGTCCAGGTAGGCGCCCTCGCGCACCAGGAAGCGGGTGACGCTCGTGGCGGCGCCCCAGCCGGCGGCCGGGTGGTGGTACGGCTGGGCGTGGGGCGGGCCGGCGGGGGAGGGGCCGACCTCCTCCTGCCCCGGGGGCTCCTGCGGGGGAGTGGTGACGGCGTCGTCGGAGGTGGTCATGGGCCTCGCCTTCCGTCGCACGGGGGTCGGACACCCGGCATTGCAGTCGACGCTACGTCCGGAGGCCGGACCCCGCGCGTCGGGCGGTCGTGGCCCGGACGGTCACGCCCCGGTCCCGTCCCGGACGGTCATGCCCCGGTGCCCGGTCCCGGGCGATCACGCCGCCGGCAGGCTGCCGAGCACGGTGGCCACCTCGGTGCGCCGGGCGACCTCCAGCAGTGCGCGGGCCATCACCGAGCCGGGCTCCCGGGCGGCGATCACCAGTCCGATCGGCGCGCTGTGCGCCGGTTCCGACAGCGGGACCGCCCGCATCCCGCGCGGCACGCCGAACACATGCAGCCACGCGTACGGCACGACGCTCGCCCAGTGCCCGGTGCGGACGTGGGCGAAGAGCGAGGCCACCGAGTCCGTCTCGACCCGGGGCGTCGGCGCCAGCCCGAGCCCCGCGAACACCTCGTCCAGCACCCGGCGGCCCTGCATGCCCGGGTGCAGCAGGCACAGCGGCAGCCGGGAGGCCTGCTCCCAGGTCGCCCGCGGGTGCTGGGCCGGCTCGTCGGCCAGACCGGTCAGCAGGACGTACCGCTCCTCGTACAGCGGGAGTGCGCGCAGGTCGTCCTCGCCCGGTCCGGGCAGGTAGGTGACGCCCGCATCGATCTCGAAGTTCCGTACCTGGCGCAGGAGTTCATCGGACCGAAGATCGGTGGACAGCTCCACGGCGGCCAGCGGGTGGGTGGTGCAGAACGGCCCGGTGAGCAGCGACACGGCGCCCGAGGCGGTCGGCACCGAGCCGATCCGCAGCCGTCCGCTCAGGCCGGTGCGCAGCGCGTCCACCTCGTCCCGGAGGGCGTCCCGGTCGGCCAGGATGCGCTGCGCCCACAGCACGATCCGCTCGCCCTCGGGAGTCAGGCCCTCGTAGGCGCGGCCGCGCCGCACCAGCAGCACCTTCAGCTCGTCCTCCAGCTTGCGCAGCGCCTCGGAGAGGGCGGGCTGGGAGACGTGGCAGGCCTGGGCGGCGCGGGCGAAGTGGCGCTCCCGGGCGAGCGCGACGAGGTACTCGAGCTGGCGGAACAGCATCGCCTACTCGGCTCCGGTGGCGGTGACGGTGGTGTCGGCCGTGGGGGCCGGCGCGGTGGTGGCCGGCGTGGAGGTGTCGACGCGGTCGGTGCGGGTGTAGACGTTCATCGAGTCGCCGCGCAGGAAGCCGACCAGGGTCAGCCCGCTCTCCTCCGCGAGGTCCACGGCCAGCGAGGACGGCGCGGAGACCGCCGTGAGCACCGGGATGCCCGCCATCACCGCCTTCTGCACCAGCTCGAAGGAGGCCCGCCCGCTGACCATCAGCACCGTGCCGCGGGCCGGCAGCAGGCCCTCGCGCAGCGCGTGGCCGACCACCTTGTCCACGGCGTTGTGCCGGCCCACGTCCTCGCGCAGGCAGAGCAGCCGCCCGTCGGCGTCGAACAGCCCGGCCGCGTGCAGGCCGCCGGTGCTGTCGAAGACCTTCTGGGCGGCGCGCAGCCGGTCGGGCAGAGCGGACAGCAGCGCGGGGGTCACGCGCAGCCCGTCCCCGGCGACGCTCCACGGCGCGGTGGTGCGCACCGCGTCCAGGCTCGCCTTGCCGCACAGGCCGCAGGAGGAGGTGGTGTAGAAGTTGCGCTCCAGCGAGGCGTCGGGCGCCGGCACACCGGGGGCGAGCAGGACGTCCACCACGTTGTAGGTGTTGCCCCCGTCGGCGGTGGCACCGGCGCAGTAGCGGATGCCGGCCACCTGCCCGGCGGCGTGCACCACGCCCTCGCCGACCAGGAACCCGGCCGCCAGGTCGAAGTCGCTGCCCGGGGTGCGCATGGTCACCGTCAGCGCGCGCCCGCCGACCCGGATCTCCATCGGTTCCTCGGCGGCCAGGGTGTCGGGACGGTACGAGGGCGCGCCCTGGCGCAGTCGCAGCACTCTGCGGGGGACGGTCACTCGGCCCATGGTCGTCGGCTCCTCGATGGTCTTCGTCAGGTCTGTACGGATGAATCCTCCCTCCTCCTGGCGGCGGCGTACGGGTCGGGCGGGTCGGGCAGGTGGCGGCGGCTGTGCGCGGCGGTGACCGCCAGGCAGAGCAGACCGACGGCCGCCATGCCCGCCAGCAGCGCCGGGTAGGAGGCGTGGCCGGCGGTGCCGGCGAGCAGCAGCGGGGTGAGGAAGCCGCTGGAGGTGATGCTCTGGTAGAGGGAGGCGGAGGTCGGCCCGGAGGCGCGCGGGGTCAGCCGCTCGACCTCGTGCAGCCCCGCGCCGAGCGTCAGCCCGTACCCGGTGCCGAGGACGAGGGCGGCGGCCACCACCAGGCCCACCGAGTCGAGGGCGGCGGCGAGGGCGCCGAGCAGCAGCCCGGCGATCACCGTGGCCATCGCGGTGAGGGTGGCCCGGGCGCTGTCCGCGTCGTCCAGCCGGGCGGCGAAGGGCTGGGCGACCACGCCCGTGGCCAGGGTCAGCGCCGCGACCAGGCCGCTGAACAGCGGCGCGTAGCCGGGCACCCGGTCGGCGACCAGCGGCGGCAGCACCACGTACGCCACCGTGGCGGCGCCGAGCACGGCCGGGCTGGCGGGCAGGACCACATAGCGGAACCGGGGGTGGTGGACGGCGCGGAACCGGGGGTGGTGGACGGCCGCCGGTCCGCTGCCGTTGTTGCGTCCGCCGTTGCCGTTGCCGTTGCCGCCGATGCCGTGGCTCCGGGCGGTCTCCGGGAGTCCGCGGGTGGCCCGCAGTACCAGCAGGCAGCCCAGCGCATGGGCGAGGGCGGGCAGCACCGTCGGGCCGGGCAGCCACTCGGCGATCACCCCGGAGACCAGCGCGCCCGCCGCGAAGCCCGTACCGGTGGCGTACATCGCCCGGCGGGCGCTCCGCTCGGGCGGGACGGCGGGCCCGGAGAGCTCGCGCAGCCAGGCCGTCCCGGCCAGGAAGACCAGCCCGGCCGCGAAGCCGGTGGCCAGCCGGGCGGCGTACACCGAGGGCTCGTCCGGCAGCGCCAGCACCACGCTGGCGGCGGCGGACAGGCCCAGCGCGCCGCGCACCGTCCGCCGCCGGCCGTACCGGTCCGCGGCGGGCCCGCCCAGCAGCAGACCGGGCAGCAGGCCGAGCAGGTAGACCGAGAACATCGCGGCCAGCGAGAGCGCCGACCAGTCGGTGCGCGCCCGGTACACGGTGGCCAGCGCGGTGAACTGGTTGGCGCCCCAGGCGGCGACGGCGACGGCGGCGGCCGCCGGGAGCCAGCGGGCGGTGCGGGGCGCGGGCATTCCGTCGGTACCGCCCATGCGCTGTCCTGCCCCGTTTCCGGCTTTCCGGCCATTCCTGGATTTCCGCAGTCCAGTGTGCTGTCCGTCGCCGCGGGGCGTCAAAGAAGTGAATCCTGTGAGCCGATAAGCGGCGCCTATCGGAGATTCGACGGATATCCCACTTCGCCGGGTGTCCAGAAAACCTGCCGGACATCCCGAAAGCACGATCGGGAATTCCGCTCCGATTATTCCGCCCCGATTTTCCCGCCCCGGCTATTGCGTGCCGGCTATTCCGTGCCGCCCACCGACAGCACCACCGCGCTGGCCGCGCCGGTCGGCGTCTCGTAGTTCACCGTCTCCCCGGCATGCCGCCCGAGCAGCGCCTTCCCGAGCGGACTGTCGAAGGTCACCAGGGTGAGGTCCCGCTCCTCCGCCAGCTCGGAGATCTCGACCGTCTCCTCCGTGCCGTCGTCGAACCGCACGGTGACCGTCGATCCCACCCCCACCACCCGCACGGACGGCTCCCCGGCCACCTCGGCCTCCCGCAGCCGCGCCTCCAGCTCGGCGATCCGCCGGTCCAGCCGGGTCACCTCCGACGCCCGCTGCAACTCGTCCGCCGCATCCGCCCGGTCCCCCACCGGCTCCAGCCCGCGCAGCGTCGCGGCCACCTTCCCCCGCTCCTCCCGCAACTGCGCCAGGTCCTCCTGCACCGCACGCAGGCCCTCGGCACTGATCGGTTCCGGCCCACCGCTCATCCCACGCTCCCGGGGCAGCTCGTCACACGCTCGAACACCGGCCGCCTCCCATTACCCCACCCCTCCGGGCCCCGGGCAACTTCCGGGCCGATCGACCACCCGGAGCGATTCGTCGAGGACGCGGCGCCCGGGCGCCGCGGGTCACCGTGCGAGCAGTTGCGCCGGGACGACCGGTTCGAGGAAGACGCTCGGTGTGCCGTGCCAGGACACGCTGAGGGCCTCGCGTGCGCGCGTGCACGCCACGAAGAGCAGGCTCAACTCGCCGCTGAGGTCCTCCTGGTGCTGCAGCGGGTCGGTGTCCACCGGGGTGATCGCGCTGCGCATGGGCACCAGGCCGTCGCTCACGCCCACCACGGCGACGCAGCGGAACTCCAGGCCCTTCATCCGGTGCATGGTCCCGACCCGCACACCGGGGGACGGCGCGTTGCCGAGCACGTAGGCGGGCGTCCCGGCCTGCTCCAGGGCCTGGGCGATCTCGCGGCCGAGCCGGGCGGTCCGGGCGGCGACGCCGATGTCCTCCGGGGCGACGCCGGACGCGGTCCACTCCGCGATCCGGGCGACGAGGTCCTGGATCTCGTCGGCCTTGTCGACGTGGCCGTGCACCTCGGGGTGCGCGCCGTGCAGGGTCGAGTGGTAGCCGACGAGGGAGTCCTCGCCGCCGTCCATGTCGTCGGGCCGCTCGCCGGTGAGCAGGGACGCGGACCAGCTGATGATCTCGTGCGTGGTCCGGTAGTTGACCCGCAGTCGGGAGGACCGTCCGACGACCTGGATCCCGAGCGAGCGCAACGAGACCTTGTTCCCGTAGATCCGCTGGTGCGGGTCGCCGGCGAGGAACAGGTCGTCCGGTCCGGACGCGACGATCGCGCGGAGGAACCTCCACTGCGCGGGGTGCAGGTCCTGCGCCTCGTCGATCACCACGTGCCGGAACGGGCGGTCGTCCTGTTCGTCGAGCGCCCGCGCGGCCTGCGCGCAGACCTGCAGGAACGTCAACTCCCCGGCCTGTCGCAGCTCGTCCTCGAACGCGGCCACCGCACGCCACACCTGGGCCTTCTGCAGCGGACCGAGAGCGGTGCCGCGGCCGGACCGCTGTGCCTTCAGGTACTGTTCCGGGCTCTCGATCGCCTGGGCCAGGACGATCTGCCGCCACTCCTGGTCCAGGAAGACGTCGGTGAAGTCGGTCCCGAGCCGGCGGACGATCCGGCCCCAGCGGGCGAGGACCGCGCGCTGGTTGAAGACGATCTTCAGTGGGGCGCCGCCCCGCGAGCGGCGGAGCACCTCGTTCGCCAGCGCGTCGACGGTGACCACCCGGACCTTCGCCCTGATCCGCTCGTCCGTGATGAGCAGCGTGAGGCAGCGTTCGAGCTCGCCGGCGAGGTCCTTGGTGAAGGTGGTCAGCAGAATCGATCCGTCAGGTGCGTCCGGCGGCAGCCGGCGCGCCAGGTGATAAGCCCGGTGCAGGGCCACCACCGTCTTCCCGGTCCCGGGGCCGCCGGTCACCCGGGCGGGCCCGTTGTACGACTCCCGGTAGGCGATCCGGTACTGGGCCGGGTGCAGGAAGATCCGCCACACGTCGAACGGGCGCTCCAGGATCTCCCGCAGTTCCTCGGGGCCGGACACCAGGGCGACCCGGCCGCGCGCGTGGGCCATCGCCGAGACCAGCCCGTCCCCGGGCTGCGCGGCGTTCACCGGAGCCGCCGCCCGCGCGTACGCCTGGACGATCTCACGGTCGATGTCGGCCGGTTCCATCCCGCTCGCGAGGCCGATCAGAACGTCGAACTGCTGCTCCGGCAGGACCCGGTGGAGCGCCTCCAGATGGGCCTCGTCCGGAAGCAGCCGGATGATCGGCAGGATCTCCTCCTCGATGCCCAGGCTGCGCAGGACCTTGTCGGAGCGGTCGGCGAAGAGCCTGCGGGGTTCGTCGGGGGCCAGGGCCCTCAGCGACTCGGTGGCGCGCTCCAGGGCGACGTCGTTGCGGATCTCGACGCCCTGGGTGGCGGCGTTCACCGAAGCCCGGTGCTTGTACGCCCAGTCGTTCGCCTTGTCGTGGGGGAGCACCTTCAGCAGCATGTACCCGTCGCCCCGGTCGGCCTTGAGGACCACCCCGCGCCAGAAGTCGGTGATCCGGATGGTCCGGATCCGGGGGTCCCGCTGGTGGGTGAGCTTCTCCAGGTGCGCGCCGGTGTGCGTCGCTCCGGTGAACTTCTCGAACACGTCGAAGACCCTGCGCTGCACGGATTTCTCCAGTGCCGCGAACTCCAGCAGAAAGTCCCGGTGCATACCCAGCGTTGCCACCCCGGCCCCCTCGCGCGCCCCGGCCCGTCCGCGCGGCCGGGCAGTGCGCCTCACTGTACTGGCCCCGGTGATCACTCGCGGCAGGCCGCCCGGCGGCGGTCGGTCCAGGGTGGCGGTGATCACCTTCGGGGGTGGGGGTGGGGGGAAAGCGCAGGTCGGGGGCTCGGGCGGGGATGGCGGGGGAGGGACCGGCGGTCGGGGCGCGGGCGGGCGAAGCTACCATGTGGGCAACACCCTCAGCTCGAAAGATGGACTTGTGACTGTCAACGACGACGTGTTCACGGACTGGAAGAACCGCGAGGAGATCGCGGAGTCGATGATCCCGATCATCGGGCGGCTGCACCGGGAGAGGGACGTCACCGTTCTGCTCCACAGCCGTTCCCTGGTGAACAAGTCGGTGGTCAGCATCCTCAAGACGCATCGCTTCGCCCGGCAGATAGCCGGCGAGGAGCTCTCGGTCACCGAGACGATGCCGTTCCTGGAGGCACTGACCGCCCTGGACCTCGGCCCCTCGCAGATCGACCTCGGCATGCTCGCCGCGACGTACAAGGCGGACGACCGCGGCCTGTCGGTGGCGGAGTTCACCGCCCAGGCCGTCGTCGGTGCCACCGGCGAGAACAAGCTGGAGCGCCGGTCCGGGCAGGACGTCGTGCTGTACGGGTTCGGCCGCATCGGCCGCCTGGTCGCCCGCCTGCTGGTCGAGAAGGCCTCGGGCAACGGCCTGCGGCTGAAGGCCATCGTCGTGCGCAACAGCGGCGGCGACGACCTGGTCAAGCGCGCCTCGCTGCTGCGCCGTGACTCCATCCACGGCCAGTTCCAGGGCACGATCACCGTCGACGAGGCGAACAACAAGATCATCGCCAATGGCAACGAGATCACGGTGATCTACTCCGACGACCCGACCACGGTCGACTACACGGAGTACGGGATCAAGGACGCGATCCTGATCGACAACACCGGCCGCTGGCGCGACCGCGAGGGCCTGTCGAAGCACCTGCGCCCCGGTATCGCCAAGGTCGTGCTGACCGCGCCGGGCAAGGGCGACGTCCCGAACATCGTGCACGGCGTGAACCACGACACGATCAAGCCGGACGAGCAGATCCTGTCCTGCGCCTCCTGCACCACCAACGCCATCGTCCCGCCGCTGAAGGCGATGGAGGACGAGTACGGCGTGGTCCGCGGCCACGTGGAGACCGTCCACTCGTTCACCAACGACCAGAACCTGCTGGACAACTACCACAAGGCCGACCGCCGCGGCCGCTCGGCGCCGCTGAACATGGTGATCACCGAGACCGGTGCCGCCTCGGCCGTCGCCAAGGCCCTGCCGGACCTCCAGGCGAAGATCACCGGCAGCTCGATCCGCGTCCCGGTGCCGGACGTCTCCATCGCGATCCTCAACCTCCAGCTCAAGCGGGAGACCAACCGCGAGGACGTCCTGGAGTACCTGCGGAACGTCTCGCTGACCTCGCCGCTGAAGCGCCAGATCGACTTCACCGACTCGCCCGACGCCGTCTCCAGCGACTTCATCGGCTCGCGCCACGCCTCGATCGTGGACGCCGGCGCGACCAAGGTCGAGGGCGACAACGCGATCCTCTACCTGTGGTATGATAACGAGTTCGGCTACTCGTGCCAGGTGATCCGGGTCGTCCAGTACATCTCGGGCGTCGAGTACCCGACCTTCCCGGTTCCGGCGGTCTGATCCACCGCTGGGGCGGGACGACACAGCGGTACGACGAGCAGCACGACGGGGCGGTGACCGACAGGTCGCCGCCCCGTCGGCGTTCGCGGGCAGGGCGGTCGCTATCTTGAGGGATCGCTGACAGGTCTAGGGAGGGCGACGGGGATGGGTGGTCGGAGGGTGCTTGCCGCGGTGGCGGCGGCGGGGGTGCTGACGGGCGTGCTGGCCGGGTGCTCCTCCGGGGGGTCGAAGGGGGCCGGTGGGGCGGCGGCCGCGGGTTCGTCCGCGTCGGGTCCGGCGGCGGTGTCGACGGGTACGGCCGGGGCGTCCGCGTCCGCGGCTGCGCCCGCGCCGGCGCCGAGCGGGTCGGACGCCGGGGCGCCCGGGGCCGGTTCGGCGCCCGCCTCCGCACCGGCCCCGGCCGCGGTGGAGGCGCCGCACGGGGACCTGGAGGTGGCGCTGCTGGACGACAAGGTGGTCGGGCAGGTGCTGCCGGACGCCAAGGCGATGGCCGGCTGGGAGGAGGAGAAGCGGAAGGTCGACACGGCCGACCACAAGGTCACCTGCACCGGTGCCGCCGCCGCCTCCTGCGCCGGTAAGCCGCTCAGCGGGTCGGTCCGGTTCTCCTCGGGGGACGTGGTCGTCCGCTTCCTGGTGGACACCCTGCCCAGCCGGGACGCGGCGGCGCAGCGGCTGAAGGAGAACTACGCCTCGTACGCCGCCGGGCCGTTCAAGAAGATCGACACCCCGGTGCTGGGCAGCGAGAGCCAGACCTTCCAGGGGCCGCTGGCCGAGGGCGAGGGCGTCGGCATCGTGGTGCGCTCGGGCACCGTGGTGGCGAGCGTGACCAGCGAGGGCGGTCCGGTGGACGTGGCCGCGACGCGGAAGTTCGCGGTGATGCTGGTCAAGCGGATCGAGCAGGCCCAGGCCGGGAAGGCGCCGGACGCCGGGCCGGCCGTGGGCTGAGGGCCCCTCCCCGCACGGGTGGGGCGCTGGGCTGGGGAAACGGATGTCAGTCGACCGTGATATGTACCTTCTCGTGGCCACTGTGCGGCCATGCGAAAGATACTGATGACGTTCGAGGGGGCCAGACATGCCGCTGTTCCGACGCCGCTCCGGCGGGGAGGGCGCGGAGGACCGGGCCGAGCGGCGCGGGTTCGGGTTCGGCTTCGGCCGACGGGGAGCCGGATCGGCCGCGCCGGCCGGTGCTGCCGAGCCGCGGCTCGACCCGGCGTACGGGGACGAGTCGGTGCGTCTGGCGCTCCGCCAGGCCGCCGACGGGGACTGGGCCGCGCTGCGCCCCGCGCTCGCCGCCGCCGAGGGCGAGGACCTGACCTTCCTGGTCGGGGCGATAGCCGACGTGCCCCGGGTCGAGCAGTGGACGTCCCGCGCGCTGGCCGACACCCCGGACGACACGCTGCTGCTGTTGCTGTCCGGTGCCCGGCACATCGACTGGGGCTGGGAGGCCCGGACGGGCGCCCGGGCCAAGGACGTCACCGAGGAGCGGTGGAAGGTGTTCCACGAGCGGCTGGAGGTCGCCGAGGAGCAACTGCTGGAGGTCGCAGAGCGCGAGCCGTCCTGGCACGCCCCCTGGCGGTTCCTGCAGACCAGCGCCCTCGGGGCCTCGCTCGGCCCGGAGGTCGCCACCAGCCGCTTCGAGGCCGCGGTGCGCCGGGCGCCCGGGAACTCCGCCTCGCACTGGGTCAGGCTGCAGCAGCTGAGCGCCAAGTGGGGCGGTTCGCACGAGGAGATGCACGAGTTCGCCCGCTCCGTGATGCTCGCCGCCCCGGAGGGCAGCCGCCTCGGTGAGCTGGTCGCGGTCGCGCACCTGGAGCACTGGCTGGCCCTCCCGGACGGCGAGGACGGCGCCTACCTGACCAGTCCGGCCGTGGTGGCCGGGCTGCAGGAAGCGGCCTTCCGGTCCGTCCTGCACCCGGCCTTCGTGCCGGCGCGCGGCTGGCAGGGCGCCTTCAACACCTTCGCGATGGCGTTCTCCCTCGCCGACCAGCCGAAGACCGCGCGCCTGCTGTTCGAGGCGCTGGACGGCTTCGTGACCGAATCGCCCTGGCACTACCTGTCGGGCAATCCGGTCAAGGCCTTCCGCGCCCACCGCGACCGCTGCACCTCGTACTGGCGCTGAGGCGTACCGGCGCCGACCGGCGCCGACTGGCGCCGACCGGTGCCAGTACCGACCCGCACCCGCACCCGCACCCGCACCCCACCACCGCCATCCACCCCGCGATCGAAAGAGCCTCCGGTGTCCCCTACCGACAACCCGACGAGTGCGCACACCTTCCAGGTGGACCTGCGCGGTCTGGTGGACCTGCTCTCCCACCACCTCTACTCCAGCCCGCGGGTCTACCTGCGCGAGCTGCTGCAGAACGCGGTGGACGCGATCTCCGCCCGCCGCGCCCTCGACCCGGAGGCGCCGGCCAGGATCACCGTCCGCGCCGACGACGTGCTGTCCGTCACCGACACCGGCATCGGCCTGACGGAGAAGGACGTCCACACCTTCCTCGCCACCATCGGCCGCAGCTCCAAGCGCGACGCCGACGGCCGGTTCGACGGCGCCGGGCTGGCCAAGGCCCGCGGCGACTTCATCGGCCAGTTCGGCATCGGCCTGCTCGCCTGCTTCGTGGTCGCCGACGAGATCACCGTGGTCACCCGCTCCGCCGCCACCCCGGACGCCCCGGTGATCGAGTGGCGCGGCAGCTCCGACGGCAGCTACACCATCCGCACGCTGCCCGCCTCGGCCAAGCCCGAGCCGGGCACCACCGTCACGCTGGCCCCGCGCGCCGACGCCGCCGAGTGGACCCGCCCCGGCCGGGTCCTCACCCTGGCCCGGGACTTCGGCAGCCTGCTGCGCCACGACGTCACGGTGATCGACGCCGCCGGCACCGAGCACCGGGTCAACCGCACCCCGCCGTGGGCCGAGCGCCACGCCTCCCCGCTGGCCAGGCGCGACGCGCTCACCGAGTACTGCCGCGCCGCCTTCGACTTCACCCCGCTCGACACCATCGAGCTGGACCTGCCGCTGGTCGGCCTGCGCGGCGTCGCGTACGTGCTGCCGGACGCCGCCCCGCCCTCGCGCCGCAACGGCCACCGGGTGCACCTCAAGGGCATGCTGCTCTCCGACCAGGCCGACGAACTGCTGCCGGACTGGGCCTTCTTCGTCCGCTGCGTCGTCGACACCGACGGGCTGCGCCCGACCGCCTCCCGCGAGGGCCTGTACGCCGACGAGACGCTGGCCGCCGTCCGGGACGCGCTCGGCGCCCGGATCCGCGACTGGCTGACCGGCCTGTCCGCGAGCGACCCGGCGCTGCTGCACCGCTTCCTGTCCGTCCACCACCTGGCCGTCAAGGAACTCGCCCGCTACGACGACGAGTTGCTGCGGATGATGCTGCCCTGGCTGCCGTTCGAGACCACCGACGGCAACGTCACCCTGGACGAGTTCGCCCGCAGCCACCCGACGGTGCTCGTGACCCGTACGGTCGAGGAGTTCCGCCAGGTCGCCCCGATCGCCGCCGCGGCCGGGCTCGGCGTGGTCAACGGCGGCTACACCTACGACCACGACCTGGTCCACCGGCTGCCCGAGATCCGGCCCGGCGTCTCGGTCTCCGACCTCGACCCGGGCACCGTCACCGCGCACCTGGACACCGTGGACCCGGCCGTCGAGCTGGCCGCCAACGCCTTCCTGGCGATCGCCCGCGAGGTCGTCGGCCGGTTCGACTGCGACGTCGCGCTGCGCAGCTTCCACCCGACCAACGCGCCCGCCCTGCTGCTCGACAACCGGGAGGCCCGGCACGAGCGCACCAGGGCCCAGCTCGCCGACGAGGCCGACGGGCTGTGGGCGGACATCCTCGGCTCGCTGCGCGCCGAGGTGCCCCGCGCCCAACTGGTGCTCAACCACCTCAACCCGCTGGTGCGCCGCGCCGCCACCGTCACCAGCCGCGAGCTGGCCGTCACCGCCGTCGAGGCGCTGTACGGGCAGGCCGTGCTGATGACCCGCCGCCCGCTCAAGGCCAGCGAGTCCGCCCTGCTCAACCGCTCGTTCATCAGCCTGCTGGACCACGCCATGCTCGGCCACGAGGCGGCGGGCACCCCCGAAGGCGACAAGGAGGCGTGATGCTGGACACCCCCGACGCGGTGATGGCCGCGCTGCGCGAGAACGACGCCCGCCCGTACGGCCGGACCAGGACCGTCACGGCCGAGGAACTCGTCGACGCAGCCGAGCAGTTCGAGGACACCAGGATCCGCTCGATGGCCCTGCTGGAACTGATGGAGGCCTACGCGTACGACGGCGAGCGCAGCAAGAGCCCGGTCGTCTTCGCCCGCATCCTCAAGCTCTGGGACACCGACCCGGACGGCTTCGGCGAATGGGCCCGGCACCAGGTGCTCTGGCGCTTCAAGTGGGTCGCCGACGCGCTCAAGGACACCCCGGACGTCCCGCTCGCGGCGGTCCGGCGCTGGCACACCGAGCTGCGCGACCGCTACCGCACGGCCGGCCACGACCTCCAGCCGTACTACGCCCAGCGCTACCACCTGGCCGTGCAGACCGGCATCGACGTGCAGGACGCCTACGAGCTGTGGGCGGCCCGCCCGCGCTCCGAGCTGAGCGACTGCCACGCCTGTGAGACCCGCGCCCGCGCCCGGCACTTCATCGCCGCCGGGGACGACGCCCGGGCGCTGGAGGTGATCGCCCCGGTGCTGGACGGCCGCAGCGGCTGCGAGCAGGAGCCCTACCTCAGCCAGGCCACCGCCCTGCTCGCGCAGCTGCGCCGGGGCCGGTTGGACGAGGCCCGCTCCGGCCACCTCTCCGGCTACCGCTACGCCCGGGGCAAGGCCTCGATGCTGAACGCCGTCGGCCTGCACATCGAGTTCTGCGCGCTGTCCGGCAACGAGCCGCGCGGCCTGGAGCTGCTCGCCGAGAACCGGGACCTGTTCGCGGTCACCGGCGAACCCGCCGCCCGGCTGGGCTTCCTGACCGGCGTCGAGGTGCTGGTCGCCCTGCTCGCCCGGGCCGGCCACGGCGAACTCGCGGTCAGCGGCCCGGCGGGCACCACCTGGACGGTGGACTCCCTGCTGGCCCACGTTCGCACCGAGGCCGACGCGCTGGCCGCCCGCTTCGACGCCCGCAACGGCACCGGCGCGGTCGGCGCCGAGCGGCGCGCCCGGCTGGCCGTCGAGCCGCTGCTCGCCGAGCCGCTGGCACTGGGTGTGCGGGCCGTCGCCGCGCCGGGACTGTCCGACGCCCCGGCCGTCGCGCCCGCGCCGCGCCGGACGGTCGAGCCGGAGCCGGAGGACTTCGCCGCCCTGGTGCTGCGGGCCCGCGAGCTGGAGGTGCTCGGCCACCCGGACGCCGACCGGCTGTGGAAGCGGGTCGCCGAGCGCGCCGGGGCCGCGGACTTCGTCCACCCGCGAAGCGCCGAGCTGGGCGGCCCCGAGCGGCTGCGCGCCGAACTCGCCGAGCAGCGCGCCCACGAGGCGCTCCAGCGGGACGCGTGCGCCGAGGGCAAGGCCGGGCTGCTGGCCGCCGCCGAGCTGTTCGAGCAGGCGGGACTGGCCGGGTCGGCGCTGATGTGCCGTGCCCGGACCCTCATCGCGGACCTGGACGAGAGCGACGGGGGCGACGGCGGCTCGGGTCGCAGCGCGGACGCGGATGCGGACGCGGACACCGGGCACAGCGGCCGGCGGGCCGACTGGGCGGCGCTCGACGCGGCGCTGGCGCGGGCCGAGGAGCTGCGCGCCGGCGGCGAACTGACCGACGACGACTACCTGATCGTGCTGCAGACCCGCGCCTACGCCGCCCACCACGACCTGGTCGAGACGCTGCCCGAGCCCGCCGACGAGGTGGCCGAGCGCTTCGAGGCAGTGGTCGGGGCCTACCGGCGCACGGCCGTGGAGCTCGGCTCCGAGCGGCGGGCCGCCACCTCCCGGCAGTACACCGCCGACGCCGCCGCCCGGAAGGGCCTGCTGGCCGAGGCGGAGGCCGAACTGCGCGAGGTGCTGGCCCAGTTGGACGCCGCCGAGCTGCCCTGGCACACCCCGCGGGTGCTCGGCCTGCTGGGCCAGGTGCTGCTGCAGGGCCGCGAGCCGGGCCAGGCGGTCGAGGTGTTCCACCGGGCGCTGGCCGAGGCCGTGCGCTGGGGCGACGACTCCTACCCGTACGCGCCGACGTACATGATGCTCGGCCACGGCTGCCTCCAGGCGGGGGACCTCGGCGGCGCCGTCCGCGCGCTGTCGGAGGCGGCCGCGCGCTACGACCGCAAGGGCGCCGAGGCGGTCGAGGAGGCCGCCCGGGTGCGCATGCAGCTGGCCGACGTGCTGCGCGACACCGGGCGGGCGGCGGACGCGGTCGCCGTGCTGGAGTCGGTGCTGCTGGACGCGTCGGCGGCCCGGCTGGACGTGCGGATGCTCGCCCAGGCCCGGTTGGACCTCGCCCGGGGGCTGTCCGAGCTGGAGGAGCACCGGGACGCCGCCGAGGAGTACCTGCGGCTGGCCGACCTGGTGGCCGGCTGGGAGGACCAGGAGACCCACACCATGGTCGCCTGCGAGGCCACCCTGGCGCTCGCCCGGGCGGAGCGCCGGGACGCCGCCGAGGCGGCGCTGGCCCGCGCCCGCGAGGCGCACCGCAAGGCCCCACAGGTGGACCAGCTGGCGGCCACCCTGCGGGAGCTGGCCCGGATGACGATGCGGGAGCAGGGCGCGGAGGGGCTGGCGGCGGCGCTCGCCCTGCTGGCCGAGGCGGACGCGGTCGGAGAGGCGGCCGAACAGGGCGGCGAGGAGTACAACTCCTGGTACCTGCGCGGTGGTTCGCACTACGAGCGGGCGCGCTCGCTGGCCGTCGCGGGGCGGTACGAGGAGGCGCTGGCCGAGGCCGAGCGGGCCGTCCCGGAGTACGAGGCGGGCGGTGAGCGGGCCGAGTCGCCGCGGGCGGAGTCGGTCCGGCTGGCCGCGCTGATCGAGGGCAGCGACCTCGGTCGCACCGAGGCGGCGGTGGCCCGGCTGACCGCCGGCATCGCGCGCTGCGAGGCGGCCGGACTGTCGGAGGCGGCGGAGGTGCTGGTGGAGCTGCGGGAGCGGTTCGCCGGGGAGTGACCTGAGCGGTGCCCGTGACCTGAGCGGTGCCCGTGACTTGCGCGGTGCCCCGCCGAGGCCCCGCATCCCGCCGAGGCCCGCGCCCCTCCGGTGACGGCGGGGCACGGGCCTCAGCGGGATGCGGCCTCCCCGCCGCACCGGGGTGGTTCGCTCAGCAGGGCCCGTCGTCGGCCCAGACGCCCCACTGGCCGCCGGCGCTCGGCACCTCGTTCAGCGTCCACCACTTGGCGTGGTAGTTGTGCCCGTTGTACGAGACCTTGGCGCCGCCGGTGTACGTGGTGCTCGCGCTCCACGCCGGGGCGGTGCAACTGCCGGGGGTGGTCGGAGGAGTCGTGGGCGGGGTGGTGGGTGGCGTCGTGGGCGGCGTGGTGGGCGGGGTCGCCCCGGCGAACTTCACCGTGTACTTGGTGAAGTCCCAGTCGTTCTGCGCCACGCTGGAGCAGGAGCCGGACAGCCCCGGGTCGACGTTGCCCGCGCACTGGCGGTCCCGGTTGACCGACCAGTAGGTGTACCGGGCCAGGCCGTGCGCGGTGGCGAAGTCCAGCACGGTCTGGAAGTCGGACTGGTGGAAGTACTCGGCGGCGTCGGTGCGGCCGTTCATCATCGACACGCCCTCGTGGGCGTACGCGGTGGCCTCGTTCCAGCCGAAGGTGCTCTGCAGGATCTGGTTGAACTTCACCAGCGCGTCGGTCTGCGCTGCGGCGCCGCTGAAGCCGCCGTCGAACGGCATGATCGAGTAGTTGTCCGGCGTGAAGCCCTGCGACTTGGCCTCGTCGAGCATCTGGGTGCCGAACCAGCCGGTGCCCGCGTTGGTGCCCGCGGTGGTGATCGAGACGTACAGGCCGGGGTTGTTCTGCTGGAGGATCCGGGCCGAGCCGATCTCGTTGTGGATGGCCGCGGTGTTCTCGTACTCCGGCTCCTCCAGGTCGAAGTCGATCGCCTTGAGGCCGTACTTGGTGATCACCTTCTGGTAGCCCGCGGCGGTCGCCTCGGGGGTGCCGCAGACCTGGCCCAGCTTGGTGCCGCCGTACCCGCCGACCGACACCGAGACGTCCCCGCCCTTGCCGCGCACGGTCTGGATGACGCTCGGCATGGTGGTGTCGGTGTCGATCGAGGAGGTGCCGCCCCAGGCGGGCGAGCAGTTGTTGCCCTGGGCCAGGATGAACGCCAGTTGGAAGGCCTTCTGGCCGGTGGCGTCCATGACGGCGGCGGCGTCCGGCGGGCTGTTGTCCTCGGGCATCAGGTACGGCGCCGAGGCATACCAGTTGCTGCCGAGCCCTGCGGCGGCGGCGGTGCCCGTGGTGTCCGCGGAGGCGGAGCCGGTGCCGGCCAGGGCGGCGACGCCGCCGGCGACCAGGCCGAGCGCGGCGGCCACGGCGAGCGCGGCGCGGCGCCCGAGGGCGGGGCGACGGGCGGGGCGGGGTGCGGTGTGCCGGTGGGAATGCGGGGGAAGAGCGCGTTCCATCGGAAGCCTTTCCAGGAAACGGCAGTGGGGGAGGCCGGCCTGGTCGCGCCGGGTGTGGGGGTGGCGCGGCGGCCGAACGGACCGTCGGCGGCGGGTGGTTGCCGAAGGTCCTCACTGGTATAGACCTGTGGGGAAGGGGGGTCAACCCCAAAAGGGTCAAGCCCGCCCGCCACGGGCGCGACGGCGCGCGAGGAGTCCGCCGGGTCCGAGGAGCGCGGCCGGCGATCGAGGGGGTGTCCGCGCGGGCCCTCGCCGAGAGCGCCCGGCGCCGGGGGGCTCAGGCCCCGACGGCGGTGTCCGCGCCCACTCCCGCCAGCAGTCCGCTGACCGCAGGGGCCCACGGGCGGCCGGTCGGCCCGGTCAGCGACAGCGTCCGGTGGACAGCGGGCCGGATCGGGACCAGCACGCAGTCGGCCGGGAGCATGGTCAGCGCCAGCGCGGGCATCACCGAGACCCCGACGCCCGCGTGCACCATGCCGATCAGGGTGTTCAGGTCGCGGATGCGGTGCCGGGGTGTGAAGCGGGTACCGGCCCGCCGGTAGGCCTCGCGGATGTGGCGCTCGCAGCCGCCCTCAGAGAGCAGGAAGTCGTCGTCCTCCAACTCGGCCACGTGGACGGTCGGCTGGTCGGCGAGCGGATGGTCGCGGCGCAGCAGCGCGTGCATCGAGTCGGCGCCGAGCGCGACCGCCCCGGGCGGCAGCGGACCGGCGTCCACCAGCACGGCGGCGTCGACCGTGCCCGCCTCCAGCCAGGCCGCCAGCTCCTCGTCCTCGCCCTCGAAGACCCGGACGGTCAGCTGCGGGTGGGCCGCCCGCCAGTCCTTCAGCAGCCCGGGCAGCAGCGCCTGGCAGACGGTGGTGGGCGCCGCCAGCCGTACGGTGCCGGTCAGGCCGCCGCGGTGCCGGGTGGCGATCGTGCGGACGGCGGCGGCCGAGGCGACGGCCGTCCTGGCGTGCGGGAGGATCTGCTCGCCGAGCGGGGTGGGGCGGCACGGGCTGCCGCGCCGCAGCACGGGCGCGCCGAGGTTGCGCTCCAGCGCGGCGACGGCGTGCGAGACGGCGGACTGGCTGATGCCCAGCTCGTCGGCGGCCGCTCCGAAGCCGCCGGTGTCGGCCACCGCGACCAGTGCCCTGAGCTGGGCCAGGTTGACGTCCGAGGTCATGAGACTTCCTCATCGCGGGTGCGCTGCCACTTGTTGGACTCATGGTCCGGTGCCGGGCCACGCTCTGTCCAGCTGATGGCACGGCCACGAGCGTGGCCACGGACGCGGCCACGGAAACGAGAACGGCCACGGCCACAGCCACGAACACGGACAAGGAGGTGGTGGGGGTGCGGCGCTGGCTGCCGGGCTTCGTGGCCCTGTCGGCGATCTGGGGCGCGAGCTTCGCCCTGATCAAGGTCGCGGTCGACGCGGGGGTGCCGCCGCTCTGGGTGGCGCTGTGGCGCTGCCTGCTGGGCGCGGCCGCACTGTGGGCGATCCTCGTGGTGCGCGGCGAGCGGGTCCCGCGCGACCGGGTGCTGTGGGGTCACTCGGCGGTGGTGGCGGTGCTGCTCAACGCGGTGCCGTTCACCCTCTTCCCGTTCGGCGAGACCAGGGTCAGTTCGGTGCTCGCCGGGGTGATGAACGCGACCACCCCGCTGTTCACCCTGCTGTTCGCGGTGCTGGCCGTCCCCGGGGAGCGCCGCCCGGGCGCCCGCCGACTGGCCGGCCTCGGGCTCGGCTTCCTCGGCGTGCTCACCGTGCTCGGGGTCTGGCACGGCCTCGGCACCGGGGCGACCGCCGGCGCGCTGGCCTGCCTGGCCGCCGCCTGCTGCTACGGCGCCGGCTTCGCCTACCTGCGCCGCTTCCTGGCCGGCCGCCCGGAGTCGGTGACCACCCTCTCCGCGCTCCAGATCGCCTGCGCCGCCGCCGAGTTGGCGCTGGTCGCGCCGCTCGCCGCAGGCGCTCCGCACTGGCCCGGGGCGGGCCCGGCGCTCGCCCTGCTGGTGCTCGGCGTGGTCGGCACCGGCCTGGCGTACCTGCTCAACCTGGCCCTGGTCCGCGGCGCGGGGACGACGGCGGCCTCCGCCGTCACGTACGTGATGCCGCTCTGGTCGACGGCGCTGGGCGCGGCCTTCCTGCACGAGCCGGTGGGCTGGAACGCGCTGGTCGGCGGCGCGCTGGTGATCGCTGCCGTCGCGCTGGCCCGGCCGCGCCCGGCCCTGGTGGCGGCCCAGGGCGGGGCCCCGGCGGAGGACCCGAAGGGCCGTCAGCCGGTCGGTTAGGGTGGACCGGGTGAGCGAGGTCAGCGACGGCGACGGGGGCGGGGGCGGGGGCGGGGACGGCGAAGCGGGCCGCGAGGCGGATCCGCAGCCGACGGCCGTGGGCGAGGCGCTGTGGGCGCACCCGCTGCGCTTCCCGTTCACCCGCTGGGTGCCGCGCTGCTGGGCGTACCTGCTGGGCAGTGCGCTGCTCGGCCCGGTGCTGCTGGCGGTCTTCCTGGTGCTGCTGGTGCTCGGCCTGGGCCTGGGGGCGATCGGCGTCGGGATCCCGCTGCTGGTCGCCCTGGTGCTCGCCGGCATTCCGACCGCCACCGCGGCCCGGTGGCGGCTGCGGCTGGTGGAGCCGGTCCCGCTGCCCGACCCGCACCGAAGCCTGCCCGGGGCGGGCCGCCGGGCCCGCATCCGCACCCGGCTGCGCGAGCGGGCCACCTGGCGCGAACTCGCCCATGCCGCACTCGCCTCGACGGTGCTGGCCGCCGCCGGGCTCGGCTTCACCGCGCTGCTGGTGCTCTCCGGCCTGTACGTGCTCTCCCCGCTGGTGGTCTGGGCGCTCGCGCCGGAGACCGTGATGCTGATCCCCGGGCACGCCGTCCCCGGGCCGCTCGCCGCCCTGCCGTTCACCGCCGCCGGGCTGGCGGGCCTGCTGCTCTGCGCGTACGCCGGGGCGCTGCTGACCGTCGCCGAGGTCGCGCTGGCCCGCTTCCTGCTCGCCCCCCGGGAGGACGACCTCGGTCGCCAGGTGCTCGAACTCACCCGTTCCCGGGCCAGGTTGGCCGACGCCTTCGAGGCCGAGCGGCGCCGGATCGAGCGCGACCTGCACGACGGGGCGCAGCAGCAGCTGGTCGCGCTCAGCATGACCCTCGGGCTCGCCGAGTACGAGCTGCGCGACCGGCAGGGCCGGGCGGCGGACCTCGTCACCCGGGCGCGAGGTGAGGCCCGGCAGGCGTTGGAGCAGCTGCGCGGACTGGTGCGCGGCATCCACCCGCAGGTGCTCACCGACCACGGGCTCGCCGCCGCCGTCGCCGAGGTCGCGCTGCGTCACCCGATCCCGGTGGCCGCCGACATCGAGCTCCCGGAGCGGCTGCACCCGACCGTGGAGGCCACCGCCTACTTCACCGTCACCGAGGCGCTCACCAACGCCGCCAAGCACAGCGGTGCCACCGCGATCACCGTCCGCGGGCGGGTCGCGGGGGGCCGGCTGGTCGTCCAGGTGACCGACGACGGCCGCGGCGGGGCGGACCCGGCCGCCGGGGCCGGACTGGCGGGACTCGCCGACCGGGTGGCACTGCTGAGAGGACGGCTGATGGTGACGAGCCCGACGGGCGGCCCGACGACGCTGCGGCTGGAGGTCCCGTGCTCCGGGTCGTGATCGCCGAGGACGCGGTGCTGCTGCGCGCCGGACTGGTCGAGCTCCTCGCCCTGGGCGGCCACCGGGTGACCGCCGCCGTCGGCGACGCCGAGGCGCTGGCCGCGGCCGTCGACGCCGAGCGGCCGGACATCGTGGTCACCGACGTCCGGATGCCCCCCGACCACACCGACGAGGGCCTGCGCGCCGCCCTCGCCCTGCGCGAGCGGCACCCCGGCCTGCCCGTCCTGGTCCTGTCCCAGTACGTGGCCACCCCGTACGCGACCCGGCTGCTGGCTGCCGCCGGTGCTCAACCGGCAGGTCTGGGCTACCTGTTGAAGGACCGGGTCGGTGACGTCGCGGACTTCCTGGACGCGCTGCGGCGGGTCGCGGACGGGGAGACGGTGATCGACCCCGACGTGGTCCGGGTGCTGCTGCGCGGCCGGTCGGGCGACCGCCCGCTGGCCCGCCTCACCCCGCGCGAGCGCGAGGTGCTCGCGCTGCTGGCCGAGGGCCTCAACAACCAGGCCGTGGCGGCCCGGTTGAGCATCACCGAGGCCTCGGTGGTGAAGCACTGCGGGAACATCTTCATGAAGCTGGACCTGGACCCGACCGAGGGCAACCGGCGGGTGCTCGCAGTGCTGGCGCACCTGCGCGGCGAGTGACCGGAGCACGCGTCGGACGGCAATTCACCCACTTGTCACAGGGGTTGTGCGGCCGGAACGATGGCGTCATGGAGAGGACACGGGAACCGCAGAGCGCAATCGTCAACCGGCTGCTCAAGGGCGAGGCGACCAGGGAGGACACCACGACGGCGCAGACCAACTTCCTGCTGTGGCTGCGGCAGGAGTGGGCCGGGGACGGCGACCGGGCGCTGGCGGCCTGCCAGGACACGCTGACGGCGGCCGGGGGCGAGGAGTGGCAGGCCATGCCGGAGCGGGATCTGTCCGCCCACGTCTGGCTGTTCAGCTTCTCCTGCCCGAGCCGCGACGACCTGCCGGGCCAGGCGAGGAACTGGGTGACGGCGGTCCGCGCCAACGGCGGGGCGCCCGCCATCGCCCGACTGGTCAGGCACCTGCGGGGGCAGGCGGAGTGACCGGTCCGGCCGGAGCCTCCCGGGCGGACGGAGGCCCGGGAACGGCCGGAGCGACTGGAGGGACCAGGGCGGCCGGGGGACGGGGAACAGCCGGAGCGACCGGAACAGCCGGAGCGACCGGGGTGCCCGGGCCCGGCAGCGGCGAAGCGGGGTCCAGCAACTCCGTGAGTTGCCGCGCCGAGGCCTCCCAGGTCCAGTGCTCCTCGACCCAGCGCCGCCCCGCCGCCCCCATCCGGGCCCGCTCGGCGGGCGGGGCCAGCAGGAGGCGGGTCAGGGCGGCGGCCACCTCGGCGGGATCGCGGCCGTCGACGACCGTGCCGGTGACGCCGTCCAGGACGGTGTCCGGGGCGCCGCCGGAGCGGCCGGCCACCACCGGGAGGCCGGCCGCGGCCGCCTCCAGGAAGACGATCCCCAGGCCCTCGGCCTCCAGGCCCAGCCGCCGGGTGCGGCACGGCATCGCGAAGACGTCCGCGCCGGCGTAGTGGACGGCCGTCCCGGCGTGGTCCAGGCCGCCGGTGAACACCACGCCGCCCGGCTCGGTCAGCCGGCCGGCCAGGTCCCGCAGCCGGTCCTCGTCCGGGCCCCGGCCGACCAGCACCAGAGTGGCCCCGGGCACGGCCCGGCGGATCGCGGGCAGCGCGCGGATCAGCGTGTCCTGCCCCTTGCGCGGGACCAGTCGCGCCACGCAGAGGACCACCGGGGCGGCGGCCGGCACCGCGGCGGTGCCGGCCGGCCGGAAGACCGACGGGTCGACCCCCGGTACCAGGCGCACCAGCCGGGCGTCCGGCCCGAGCGCGGGGGCGATCCGGGCGCGGGTGTAGGCCCCGAGGAAGGTCACCGCGTCCGTGCTGCGGCCGATCCGGCGCAGCAGGCCGCGGGCGCCAGGGGTGCGGGCCCACCAGATCTCGTGTCCGTGCGTGGTGGCGACCGTGCGGCGGATGCCGGGCGCCAGCCGCCGCAGGCCGGGCGTCATCGCGGCGAGCGGGGCGGCGGCGCCGAACCAGACCCGGTCGCAGCCGTGGGCGCGGGCTATCGCGGCGGCCCGGCGGGTGGCCCGCGGGGTCGGCAGCAGGGTGCGGGCGCGGTCGCGGATCACCGGGTAGGGGAGAGCGGCGTCGTGGCGCTCCGCGCCGGGTTCGGCCGAGGTGTAGACCACGACGTCGTGGTCGGGGACGCGGTCGGCCATGGCCCGGACGAAGGTTTCGATGCCGCCCTGGCGCGGCGGGAAGTCGTTGGTGACGACGAGGGTGGTGCCCATGGCAGGCCTTTCGGAACGGAGAGCGGAACGGTGGCCGGAACGGAGGACGAGAGGGGGAGCAGAACGAGGACGAGCGGCAGCGCGAGGTAGCCGAACCGCCCGGCGGGCGCCAGCAGGAAGGCCGCGGTCAGCCCGAGGGCCAGCCGGTGCGCCGCCGCGGGCGCGGTGCGGGGCGGTCGGAGGGGCAAGGACGCCCCGACGGCGAGCCCGGCGATCAGCAGCAGGCCGACGGCGGCGTACCAGCCGGGCGGGCCGAGATCGGCGAGCAGCCGTCCGGGCAGCGGGCTGGCGGCCGGGGTGGGCAGCCGGCCGCGCCCGGTGGGGAAGGCGAACACCTGCTCCACCAGCGGCCCGGGCGCGCGCAGCGCCACCGGCAGCACGGCCACCGCCGCCGCGCCCACCGCGACGGCCGCCCCGCGCAGTGCCGCCCGCCGTCCGGCCGTGGCCGCCAGCAGGGCGGTCACCACGGCGAGCGCGGGCCAGGCCGTCCACTTCAGCGAGCAGGCGGCGGCCAGTGCCAACCCGGCCGCCACCGGCCGCCGTTCGGCGGCGCGGACCAGGGCGAGCCAGCAGAGGCCGATGACCGGCAGGTCGACCCCGCTGACGCAGAGCGGCAGCGCGACCACCGGCGAGGCGGTGAGCGCGGCTGCGCCGAGCCGGCGCCCGGCGGGCACCGTCCGCAGCACGCAGACCAGGAACACCGCCGCACACCAGAGCCGGGCGTCGCCCAGTGGTGACCCGCCCAGCGGCGAGTCGTCCAGCAGCGCCCGGGGCAGGCCCAGCAGGGCCATGCCGGGGAGGTACGGGGTGTACTGGGCGACGGACGCCGGCTCGGCCAGGTACGGCGTGCCGGTGTGCAGCAGCAGCGACCCGGAGCGCTCGATCACCCCGACCTCGCTCTGCCCCCGCCCGGCCGGCACCAGCACGAGCAGCGGCACCAGCACCGCCCCGACGGCGGCGACCGCCACCGACACCTCACGCCCGCGCCGCCGCACCAGCGCCACGGCGAGTGCCGCCGACAGGTACCCGCAGGCCGCGAACGTCCCCCAACTCCGGTGCGGCCCGAGCCCGGACAGCACCGGAAACGCCCCCGCCCACCCGGCCGTCACCAGCCACCCGCCGCACCACCACCACGCCCGTTTCGTCACCTCTTCATTGCATCGCCGCAGCTCGGCGGGGTCATCACGGCCAAGTCGAGTCCTGTGGTGGGGTTTTCCCCACCTCCGCCAGGACGGCGACGACTGCGGCCACGGTGGCGAGGGCCGGGGAGGGCCGGGGAGGGCCGGGGAGGGCTGCGGAGGGGCCTCGGGGCACGGCGGGGACGGGCCCGCCCCCTGCGCTGACGTTCGGTGGCCGGTGGATTACTGATCGTCCCCGGCCCACCGCTATCCTCGCCCTGTGGTGAGGTCGTGGGATGCGGCGGTGGAACGGGCACAGGACCGGCTGGCGGCGGGGCCGCGGCTGCGGGCGGCCGGTCCGGGGGAGGAACGGCGGTTCGCCCTCTGGGATTTGGCGTCCCAAGTGGAGGGTGAACTGGGCGAGCTGGTGGACCCGGACGGGCTGGCGCCGCCGGCGGAGCGCGGGTGGCGGGAGCGGCTGGGGGAGAGCGGGCGGGAGTGGCCGGGCGGGGAGCTGTACCGGCGGCGCTACTGGATCCAGGACGACGCGGGCGCGGTGGTGGGCACCGTCGCGGTGGACAACTGGACCAAGGGTCCGAGCCAGCTCGCCGTCTCCTCCCTCTACGTGACGCCGGCCGCGCGCGGCCGGGGCCTGGCCGCCGCCGCGCTGGACGAGGTGTACGCGGCGGCCACCGCCGAGGGCCTGCCGGGGTTCCGGCTGGAGGCGCACTGGACCTGGCAGCCGGCGGTCCGCTACTACCTGCGCCGGGGGCTGTGGGTGGTGGGCTGGAAGCATTCGCTGTCCTTCGCCCGGATGCCCCAGCTCCCCGTGCACCGGGTGCGGGAGGAGGACGGCCGGCTGCTCCTGCTGGTCGCCGACCGGCTGCGCGGCTGGGTGCCGATACTGGCCGCCGGGCAGGAGGGCCGCTGGCTGCGGCTGGACGAGACGGCGGACTACCGGGGCTGCGACGGCTGGGTGCACGAGTACGCCCGCTCCACGCTGGCCCTGTGCCTGGCGCTGGCCGGCCGCCCGCTGGTGCGCGGCCCGCAGTGGTGGGCGGAGGCGTGGCGCTGGTCGGACGCGGGGGAGCCGGAGGGCCTGGCGTGCCGGATCGAGGAGTTCGAGCGGGCGGCCCGGAAGGCGGGCCGGCCGATGGTGAGCCCGTACCGCCCGGCCTCGCCGCCGCAGTCCGAGCCGCCGCGCTCCGAGCCGCCGCGCTTTGAGCCGTCGCGCTCCGAGTCGCCTCGGTCGGGGCCGCCTCGGTCGGGGCTGCCGGAGCAGGCTCCGCCGGCATTCCCGCAGCTGGCAGACTCGGGGGATGGCTGAGATCGAGATCGACGGCGCCCCTGCCGACCCGGCGCGGCTGGCCGCGCTGGGGCTGCTCAACTACGGGCACTTCACCACCCTGCGGGCGGAGGAGGGCCGGGTGCGCGGTCTGGCGCTGCACCTGGACCGGCTGGTCCGGGACTGCCGGGTGCTGTTCGGCACCGAGCTGGACCGGGCGGCGGTGCGGGCGCGGATCGGCGCGGTGCTGCCCGCCGACGGCGCGCCGGTGACCGTCCGGGTCACCGTGTACGACCCGGAGCTCGGCCTGGAGCGCCCCGCGGCCCCGGCCGCACCCGCCCTGCTGGTGACCACCCGCCCGGCCACGGCGGCCGCGCCCGCCCCGCTGCGGGTCCGCACCGCCGCGTACCGGCGGGAGCTGCCGGAGGTGAAGCACGTCGGCCTGTTCGGCTTGGTGCACCACCGCCGCTTGGCCCAACTGGCGGGCTTCGACGACGTGTTGCTGGTCGACGAGGACGGCCTGGTGGTCGAGGGCGCGACCTGGAACGTGGGTTTCCTCGCCGAGGAGAAGCTGGTCTGGCCGCAGGGGCCGAGCCTGCCGGGCGTGACCGAGGCCCTGCTGTCCGGCGCGTACCGCGGTCCGCAGTCCCGCGAGCCGCTGGCCGCCGACGGGCTGGACCGCTTCACCGCCGCCTTCGCGGTGAACGCCGGTGTCGGGGTGTGCCCGCTGGCGGCCGTGGACGGCACCGCCTTCGACCCCGCCCACCCGGTGCTCGCCGAGCTGCGCGCCGTCTACCTGGGGGTTCCCGCCGAACCGGTGGGGGGATAACCCCACCTCCGGTCCGCCGGTGGCCTGCATGGTTCGCGGAGTCCGTTCTCCCTAGGTTGGAGCACGTTGACGACGAGCGACGCTACGACGCGGAACCGAAGGAAGGCCCACCCATGGCACGCCGCCAAGACCGCCGCAGGACCGACGAGTTCGGGACGGACCAGTACGGCACCGATGGGTACGCCCCCGCCGCCCACGCCGCCCACGGGTACGGCACCCCCTACGGCACCGCCCCGCAGGCGGCCCCCGCGATCGAGCTGCGAGGGGTGCGCCGCACCTACGGGCGCGGCGAGGCGACGGTGCAGGCGCTGCGCGGGATCGACCTGGCGCTGGCCCACGGCAGCTTCACCGCGGTGATGGGTCCGTCCGGCTCCGGCAAGTCCACCTTCCTCCAGTGCGCGGCGGGCCTGGACCGCCCGGACTCCGGTCAGGTCCGGCTCGGCGGCGAGGACATCACCGCGCTGAGCGAGAACCGGCTCACCAAGCTGCGCCGCAGCCGGATCGGCTTCGTCTTCCAGTCCTTCAACCTGCTGCCCTCGCTGACCGTCGAGCAGAACGTGCTGCTCCCGCAGCGGCTCGCCGGGGAACGCCAGGACCGCGCCCGGGCGCGGGAGCTGCTGGGCCGGGTGGGTCTCGGCGAGCACGCCCGGCGCCGGCCCGGCCAGCTCTCCGGCGGCCAGCAGCAGCGGGTGGCGATCGCCCGCGCGCTGATCACCCGCCCGGACGTGGTGTTCGCCGACGAGCCGACCGGCGCCCTGGACACCCGGACCGCTCACGAGGTGCTCGCGCTGCTGCGCCAGGCCGTGGACTCGCTCGGCGCGACCGTGGTGATGGTGACCCACGACCCGGTGGCCGCCTCCTTCGCCGACCGGGTGCTGTTCCTGGCCGGCGGCGGGATCGTGGACGACCTGCCGCACCCGAGCCCGCAGACCGTCGCGGACCGGATGGTCGCGCTGACCGCCCGCCCGGTGGGAGCAGCGGCGTGACGAACGGACTCGCGCGCTCCTCGGTGCGCTTTCGGCCCGCGTCCTTCGCGGGCACCCTGGTCGCCCTGCTGCTGGGCGCCGTCGTGGTGGTGGCCTGCGGCGTGCTGCTGCAGACCGGTCTGACCGCGAGCCTGAAGCCCGCCCGGTACGCGGACGCCCCGGTGGTGGTCGCGGCCGAGCAGGCGGTGAAGATCCAGAAGAAGGTCGGCAAGGACACCCAGACGGTGGAGCAGGCCACCCCGGAGCGGGCCCGGACGGACGCCGCGCTGGTCGGCCGGCTGGCCGCGCTGCCCGGGGTCGCGGCCGCCCGCCCGGACACCGCCTTCCCGCTGCCCGCCACCGGCCCGGCGCTGGCCCTGACCGGCCGGGGCTTCGCCGCGCTCGGCATCGCCGGACCGGGCGACACCCTGGTCGAGGGCCGCGCGCCCGGCGCGAACGAGGTGGTGCTGGACGCCGACACGGCGCACGCCGCCCACCTCGCCCCCGGCGCGCGCCTCACGCTCACCGCGCCCGGCGGCACCGCGGACTACCGGGTCTCCGGCCTGGCCGCCGCCCAGCAGGCCGGGCCCACCGCCTGGTTCGCCGACGCCACCGCCGACCGCCTCTCCGGCCACCCCGGCCGGATCGACGCCGTCGCCGTCCAGCCCCGCGCGGGTGTGAGCACCGCCGCGCTCGCCGCACAGGTCCGCCAGGCCGTCGGCGGCGAGGCCAGGACCTTCACCGGCGACGACCGGGGCGCCGTCGAGCACCCCGCCCTCGGCGGCGCCCGAAGCCTGCTGATGGCCCTCGGCGGCACCTTCGGCGGCTACGCCACCATGACCGCGGTCTTCGTGGTGATGAGCACCGTCGCCCTCGCCACCGGCCAGCGCGCCCGCGAGTTCGCCCTGCTGCGCGCCGTCGGCGCCACCCCGCGCCAGATCCGCCGCACCATCGCCGCCGAGGCGATGCTGGTCGCGCCGCTCGCCGCGGCGCTCGGCATCCTGCCCGGACTCGCCCTCGCCCGCTGGTGGTTCGGCCAGCTGGTCGAGCGCGGCGCCGTCCCCGCGGACGTCCGCCTGGACATCGGCCCGCTGCCGATGCTCGTCGCCGTCCTCGCCTGCACCCTCGCCGCGCTGACCGCCGGCTTCCTGGCCTCCCGTCGGCCGTCCCGGATGCGGGCCGCCCAGGCACTCGGCGAGGCCTCCGTCGAACCGCCCCACCCGGGCCGGGTGCGCACCGTCCTCGGGCTGGTCTTCGCCGCCGGCGGCGCCGCGGCCGCCGCCGTCGCCAACTCCCTGGACGGCGTCCAGGCCGCCCAGACCGCGCTCGGCGTGGTGATGTGCCTGATGATGGCCGTCGCCCTGCTCGGCCCCTGGCTGGCCCGGGCCGCCGCCGTGATCCTCGGCGCCCCGCTGCGGGCCGGCGGCGCCCCCGGCTCGCTGGCCGCCGACAACACCCGCGCCAACGCCCGCCGGCTGGCCTCCGCGATCACCCCGATCGTCCTGGTCACCGCCTTCTGCGGCACCCTGCTGATCCTGCAGAGCACCGTGCGCCACACCGCCGGCGAGAACGTCCGGGCCGGCGTCACCGCCGACCACGTGGTCGGCGCCACCGGCCCCGGCCTGCCCGCCGGGACGGCCGAGCGGGCGGCCCGGGTGCCCGGCGTGGACACCGCCGTCGGCGTGCTGCGCACCGGCGTCGTCTACGAGAACGGCGGCCAGCTGGGCTCCGCCCCCGTGCTCGGCGTCGACGGCGACCCGGCGCGGCTGCCGAAGGTGCTCGACCTGGGCGTGCGCAGCGGCACGCTCGCCGACCTCGGCCGCGCCCCCGACACCATCGCGCTGAGCGCCACCCTGGCCGACGCGCTCGGCGCCGGCGTCGGCGACCGGGTCCCGCTCCGGCTCGGCGACGGCACCGCCGTCCGGCCCGCCGTGGTCGCGGTGTACGACCGCGGGCTCGGCGTCGGCCAGGCGCTGCTGCCCCGGGCCGCGGTGGCCGCGCACGTCACCGCCGGGTACGACAGCCAGGTGCTGGTCGCCGACGCGCCGGGCGCCGACCCCGCGGCGGTGGCCGCCGGGCTGGGCACGCTGGCCGGGGCCGCGGTGACCGACCGGGCCGGGTTCGTCGCCCAGTCCGACAAGGACCTGGAGCTCAACGGCTGGGCCAACACCATGATGGCCGCCGTGCTCGGCGGGTTCGCCGCCGTCAGCGCCGCCAACACCCTGGTGATGACGGTGCTGGACCGGCGCCGCGAGGTCGCGCTGCTGCGCCTGGCCGGCACCACCCGGCGCCAGGTGCGCGGCATGATGCGCTGGGAGGCGCTGCTGGTGGCCTCCACCGGGCTGGCGGTCGGCGCGGCCATCGCCGGGATCACCCTGGTGCCGGTCGCCCGGGGCGTGGCCGGCGCCGCCCCGTACGTGCCGCCGATGCTCGCCCTGCCGCTGGCCGCCGGAGCCGTGCTGCTCTGCCTCGCGGCGACCGGGATGCCGGTCCGGGCGCTGCTGCGGACCCGGCCGGCGGCGCTGGGCGCGGTGCGCCAGTAGCGGGCCGGGGCCAGGTCGGGAAGGGGGTGCCCTTGAGGACGACTCAAGGGCACCCCCTTCCTTCGGGTGAGAACGACGGCCCGAGCGGGAGGTTCACGGGAACCACTTGACCGTCCAATGACCTTGGCAAGAGCTGATCGTGATGTCGCATCAGCTACGCTCGCGGCCGCCCCGCCAGACCGTCGACGCAGAGAGTAGCCCGACATGAGCAGTCCCCCCGCGGCCCCCGCGCCCCGTTGGCCGCTGATCCTGCTGCGCACCTCCACCACCCTGCTGGCCCTGCTGTCACTGCTCCAGGTCATGCTGGCCGGCAGCTTCCTGAACGGCACCTACGACTCCCTGAAGGACCACGAGGGCAACGCGATGATGCTGGCCACCGTGGTGGTGATCCAGCTCGCGGTGGCCGTCGCCGTCCGGTGGCCCGGCCGGGGCCCGCTCTGGCCGCTGTGGAGCACCCTCCTGCTCACCGCCGCCGTCGTCGGCCAGATCACGGCCGGCTACGCCCGGGCGCTCGGCGTGCACGTCACGCTCGGCGTCCTGCTGGTCAGCGGCGTGCTGTTCGGCCTGGTCGGCGCCTGGCGGCTGCCGCTGCCCGCCAGGCACGCCCCGGGCGTCGGCGGCCCGGACGGCACCGGACGGCTGCCGCGCCCCGGCGGACCGGTGGAGGTGTCCCGGTGAACCGGCGCCGGTTCCTGGGCGTCGGCGCCTCCGTCCTCGGCGCGGGCGCCCTGGCCGCCGTCGCCGTCCCCTCCGCCGCCCGGCTGCTCGCCGAGGGCCGCCCCGGGCGACTGCTGAGCAGCGAACTCGACCTGCCGGAGGCCTTCCGGGCCGCGCTGCCGGTGCCGCCCGTGCTGCAGCCGGTGCGCAGCGACGCGACGGGCGACTACTACGAGATCACCCAGCAGGTCGCCCGGCTGGAGATCCTGCCCGGGGTACGGACCGAGGCGTGGACGTACGGGGGCGGCTTCCCCGGGCCGACCGTGGTCACCCGCGCCGGGCGGGCGGCGCTGGTCAAGCACCGCAACGAGCTGCCGGTGCCCTCGGTGACCCACCTGCACGGCGGACACACCCCGGCGGACAGCGACGGCTACCCGGTCGACCTGCTGCTGCCGGTCGGATCCTCGGCGGACGCCACGTCCGGTACGGCCGGAATGGCGGGCATGCCCGGCATGGCGGGGATGGCCGGAATATCCGGGGCGGACCACCCGGCGGCCCGCACCGCCGTCGGCGAGCGCACGTACACCTATCCCGGCAAGCAGCGCGCCGCCACCCTCTGGTACCACGACCACCGGATGGGCTTCACCGGCCCCGGCGTCTGGCGCGGACTGGCCGGCTTCCACCTCGTGCACGACGACGAGGAGGCCGCGCTGCCGCTGCCGCGCGGCGACCGGGATCTGCCGCTGATGATCGCCGACCGCTCCTTCGCCGCCGACGGCTCCTTCCGCTACCCCGCCGTCGACCCGAAGCTCGCCGAGCCGGGCGTCACCGACGCCTACGCCAACGGCGTGCTCGGCGACGTCATCCTGGTCAACGGCGCGCCCTGGCCCCGGCTGGACGTCGACCGGGCGCACTACCGGCTGCGGCTGCTCAACGCCTCCAACGCCCGGCTCTACCGGCTCGAACTCGACCCGCAGCCCGAGGGCGGCGGCGCCCTGGTCCAGATCGGCTCCGACGGCGGCCTGCTCGCCGCCCCGGTCCGGCACGACGGCATCGAGATCGCCTCCGCCGAACGCTTCGACGTCGTGGTCGACTTCTCCCGCTACGCGCCCGGCACCCGGGTCCGGCTGGTCAACCGCTTCGGCAGCGGCCGGACGGCCGAGGTGATGCGCTTCGACGTCACCGCGAAGCAGCCGGCCGACGACGCGACGGTGCCCGACCGGCTCGCCACCGTCGAGGCCCTGGACGCCTCCGCGGCCGTCACCACCCGCGACTTCACCTTCCGGCGCAGCCGCGGCGACGGCTGGACCATCAACGGCCGCCCGTACACCCCCGGCCGGAGCATCGCCACGCCGGACCTCGGCGCGGTCGAGCTCTGGCGCTTCTCCACCGACCTGCACCACCCGGTGCACGTCCACCTGGACCACTTCCAGGTGATCGGCCGCAACGGCGCGGACCCGGGCCCGTACGACGCCGGATGGAAGGACACCGTGGACCTGCGTCCGGCCGAGGCGGTGGAGGTGCTCGTGCGCTTCACCGACTACGCGGGGGCGTACATGCTGCACTGCCACAACCTGGAGCACGAGGACATGGCGATGATGGCGGATTTCACGGTGCGCTGAGGACCGGGCCACCCGGACGGCGCAGTGCCGGAGGGCGTGCGCTGCGCCCCCCGGCACTCCTGCCCTAGCGTCGCGGGAAGAGGACCCGCCGACGGACGGAGCCGCCGCCATGACCACCCCCGCCGAACGCCGCCGCCGCGGCCGGGCCGCCCGGGAACGGATCTCCCGCTCCGCCCACGGCCGGTGGATCCCCGCCGCCGACCGGCCCGACCCGCTCGACGTGCTGGAACGGCAGTGCGAGGACCGGATCACCCGGCTGCTGCCGATCCGCCGCGGCCGGATGGCGGCGAGCCCCTTCGCCTACCTGCGCGGCGCCGCCGCCGTCCTGGCGGCCGACCTCGGCGCCCTCCCCGAGACCGGCCTCACCGTCCAACTCTGCGGCGACGCCCACCTGTTGAACTTCGGCCTGTACGCCTCGCCGGAACGCGCACTGCTCTTCGACGTCAACGACTTCGACGAGACCCACCCCGGCCCCTTCGAATGGGACGTCAAACGGCTCGCCGCCAGCGTCGCCGTCGCCGCCCGCGACAACGGCCAGGACGAGCGGCGGGCGCGCCGGGCCGCGCTCACCGCCGTCCAGGGGTACGCGGACGCCATGCGGCGACTGGCCGGGAAGGGCGAACTCGACGTCTGGTACGCCCGCGTGGACACCGCCGACCTCCCGGCACTGCTGGGCAAGCCGGGACAGCGCAAGCAACTGGAGTCCGGCCTCGCCCACGCCCGCAGCCGCACCAGCCTGCAGGCCTTCGGCAAACTCACCGAGGAACGGGACGGGCGGCGCCGGATCATCAGCGCACCGCCGCTGATCGAGCCGCTGAAACGGACCGAACTGCGCGCCGTCGGCCAGGTGTTCAGCGACTACCGGTCGACCCTCCCGGAGTCCCGCCGGGTGCTGCTGGACCGCTTCCGCTTCGTCGACGCGGCGACCAAGGTGGTCGGCGTGGGCAGCGTCGGCACCCGCTGCTACATCCTGCTGCTGGAAGGCCGGGACGGCCGCGACCCGCTGTTCCTCCAGCTCAAGGAGGCCGGCCGGTCGGTGCTGGAGGAACACCTGCCGCCGCTGCGGGTGGACGCCGAGGTGTCCGCCCACCACGGCGGCCGGCGGGTCGTCACCGGGCAGCACCTGATGCAGGCCGCCAGCGACATCTTCCTCGGCTGGACCACCGGCCCCGGCGGGCGCCACTACTACGGCCGCCAACTGCGCGACATGAAGGGCTCGACGGAGATCGCCGACCTCACCCCCTCCGGCCTGCGCGCCTACGCCGAGCTCTGCGGCCGCACCCTCGCCCGCGCCCACGCCCGCACCGGCGACCGCCTGGCCATCGCCGGCTACCTCGGCAGCGCGGACACCTTCGCCGAGGCCGTCGCCGACTTCGCCCTCCGCTACGCGGACCGCACGAAGGCCGACCACGGCGAACTGGTGGCGGCGATCGCGGACGGGCGGCTGGCAGCGGTGTCCGGGGTGTGAACCGGGGGGTGAACCGGCGCCCGCCGGGGTCGGCGGGGCCGCGGGCGGCGGCCGGCTTCCGCCACCGCCACCCGTCACCGCCCGGCGCCGGCTCCGACGCGGCTCAGCCGACCGTCCGCCGCACCGCCGCGACCAGCAGCGCGGCGGCGACCAGCAGGCCGCCCGCGTAGAACGGGCCGAGTTCGCCGGCCGCCGTACCGAGGGAGGCGGCGGCCAGCAGCGGGCCGGCGGTGGCGCCGAGGTTGAGGGCTGCGGTCGCACAGGCGCCGGCCAGGGAGGGGGCCCCGGCCGCCTCGTACAGCACCCGGGTGATCAGGGTGCCGCCGACCGCGAAGGACAGCCCGCCCAGCAGGAACACAAGCGGCAGCAGAGCGCCCGGTGCCCCGGCCAGAACGGCGAGCGCGGGCCAGCCCGCCAGCAGCAGCGGGCCGCCGACCGCGAGGACCCGGCCGGGGCGCCGGTCCGCGAGCCGCCCGGCGACGGTGACCCCGGCGAACGACCCGGCGCCGAACAGCACCAGCGCGACCGGCACCCACAGGTCGCCCAACCCGGTGGGTCCGGTCACCACGGGGGCGAGGAAGGTGAAACCGCCGAAGGTCGCCGCGTTCACCAGCCCGGCGAGCAGCATCGCGCGGAGCAGCCGGGGGCGACGCAGCTCGCCGAGCTCCGCGCGCAGCGTTTGGACGGCGGAGAGGGTGCGGTCGGCCGAACCGGCGTGGGGCGGAAGGCCCTTGGCGATGCCGACGGCGGCCGGCAGGCAGAGCAGCGTGACGGCCCAGAACGCGGCACGCCACCCGAACGCCGCGCCCAGCACCGCCCCGCCCGGGACACCGGCCACCGTCGCCACCGTCGTCCCCGACAGCAGCACGGCGAGCGCCCGTCCCTTGCGGTCCGCCGGGACCAGCGCGGCGGCGGTGGTCAGCGCCACGGACAGGAACCCGGCGTTGGCGAGCGCGGCCACCACCCGGGTGGCCAGCAGCACCGGGAAGCTCGCGGTGACCGCCCCGACCGCGTGCGCCGCCGCGAACGCCAGGACGAACCCGAGCAGGCTGCCACGCCCCGGCCGGCTGCGGACGAGAACGGCCATGAGCGGCGCACCGACCGCCATTCCGACCGCGAAGGCCGAGGTCAGCGCGCCGGCCGTGCCGACGGTGACGCCGAGGTCGGCGGCGAGGCCGGGCAGCAGCCCGGCGAGCATGAACTCCGAGGTGCCCATGGCGAACACGGCCAGGGCGAGCAGATAGAGCGGAAGGGGCATCGAGAGGCTCCGAAGCGGGGCGATGGGAACGAGAAGGACGGACGTCTCGTCACCGCACGCTCAACCCCCGGGCGGCGCGGACGTGGCGCTCGCTCGGACCTCGGTGGTTCAGTGCTTCCGGGTTTCAGGGGGCTGACGGCGCGTGACCGAAAGCCCCCACCCTGGATGCCTCAGGGCTCGACATGCCCGGCACGCTACCCGACCCTCCGCCGTCGAAGCACCCGGTTTTCCGGCTGCCCCGGTGGGCCCGTGGACCCAGTGCGGCCATCCGGATGCGCCGGAGGACCACGCCGTCTAAGGTGCCCCGCAAGGGGGTTCGATGAATCGTGTGAGAATCGGCGGGGTCCTGGCCGCGACGGCCCTGTTGCCGCCGGCCGTGGGCGTGGTGGGGTGGTTCGAGTCCCGCAGCGGCGGACGGGCCGTGGTGGCCGACGCCCTGAACCGGCCGGTGCTGCTGGTCGGCGCGGCCGCCGTCCTGCTCCTGGCGGCGCGCCTGGTCCGCGGCCGTCGGGACACGGTCGGCGGGGTGGCGACGGCGGTCGGGGTCCTCGGGCTGCTGTTCGCGGTGGGCGCGTCCGTCCTCGGCTCGTTCCAGGAGCCGGTCCGCTCGGACATCCGCACGAGCTCCCCGGGCCGGACGGACCACGTCCTGACCGTGGTCAACCGCGGCTACTCGGAGCAGGAGAGCAACACCTTCCACATCGCGCTGGAGACCGGCACCGGCCTCTCGGCCCGCCGGTGGCACGTCCTCACCGTCCGACAGGCGTTCCCGGGGCACGGCGAGTTCGTCTCGGCGCAGTGGTCCGACGCCGGCCACGTCCGCATCACCACCGACGCCGGCTACCGCGTCTTCACCGTCGACCCCGCCACCGGCGAACCGACCCTCACCGAGAGCGCCGGCAAGGTGCGGACCGTCTAGGTTCCCAGCCGGACATGGCGATCGAGGAGGGGCCCGAACCCTCCTTGAGCCTGGTGCGAGGCACGAGGCTCACGGCGAATGGGCCGGCGGCCACGATGCGCGGCTCTACCGCCGCCAGGGGGAACAGGGCACCGGACAACCTGCCGGCCGGGCCGGGACGACCACCTCCAGGATGCCCGGAAACCGAAGAGGGGGAGTTCGATGACGAACCGTGGGAGAGCCGGCGGCATCGTGGCCGCCACCGCGCTGCTGCTGCCGCCGGCGCTGTGGGCGGTCGGGCGCATGGAGTCGGGCGACGGCGGGCGGGCGGTGCTGGCCGACGTCCTGAACCGGCTGTGGGCGATGCTCGGTCCGGCCGCCGTCCTGCTGCTGGCCGCTGGCGTGGCCTTCGTGGCCGGCCGGGGGCGGGTGCACCGGGGCTGAACTGCGGGATCGTCCGCGGGGATTGTCAGTGGCGTGTGCGAGGGTGACGTCATGCTGGCGATCGCGGTGCAGACGAACGAGACGCGGCACCTGAGGGTGTCGGCGGACGAACTGGCGGGGATGGTCCGGCGCATCGGTGCGCCGGACGACCGCTTCCTCGTCGTGGAGCGGATACCGGACCTGCCGGACGTGTACGTGCAGGTGTGGCACGCCGACGGCGAGGAGTACACGCTGGAGCATCGGGACGGCTCCGCCGAGCGGCACTTCGAGGTGCGGCTGGACGGGCCCGAGCCGGTGGTCGAGGCGATGACGGGCTGGGCGCGCGGTGCGGCGGGCTGGGACGAGGGCCTGGACTGGCGGCGGCTCGACCTGGGCCCGGCGTCGGAGCCGGTGCCGCCGATCGACCTGGAGGCGGGTGAGCGGAGGGAGTTGGAGGAGCGGCTGCGGTTGACGCTGGCCTGCGGCTACACCGACCGTGCCGGGCTCGCCGAACAGGCCGAGGAGTACTTGGTCGCGGGCGACCGCCGCCCGCTCTCGCGCCCACAGGCCGAGCAACTCGCCGACCGGCTCTGGCTGGAGCGGGTCGGCGAGCAGAGCGGCTGGATCGGCGAGACCGACCCGGAGCGCCTGACCAGGGCCTTTGCCGCCCTGGAGGCGGGCGGCCTCACGGCCCGGGAGGACTTCGGCTGCTGCCGCTCCTGCGCGGACGCCGAGATCGCCGAGGTCGGCATCCCCGAAGCGCGCGGCTTCGTCTGCTTCCATGCCCAGTGCACCGAGTCCGCTGCCGCCGGTCACGGCCTGTCCCTGCTGTACGGCGGCTTCGACGGCTCCCCGGCGACCACTGTCGCGGTCGGGAGGGAGGTGGTCGCCGCCCTGACGGAGGCCGGCCTGCCGACGGTCTGGAACGGCGACCCGTCCCACGCGATCGAGATACGCCCGCTGCTGTGGCGCCGCCGCCTGGGCGCGTGAGACCGGGGGCGCGTGAGACCGGGGGTGCGGCAGCCGGTTGGTGGTGCGGCAGCCGGTGGGTGGTCAGGTGCGCCGGCGGGTCCAGCGCCAGTAGTTGGTGAGGCCGAGGCCGGCGCCGAGGAGGACGGCGCCGACGGGGACGAGGGGGAGCCACAGGGTGGCGACGGCCGCGTACTCGACGACCAGGCCGAGGGGGAGCAGCCAGCGGAACCAGGGTTCGCCGGGGAAGCGGCGGGCGTCCCAGAGGGCGACGGCGAGCATGGCCGCGCCGACCAGGACGCCGAGGACGGGGATGCCGTGGGGTGTCACGGTGAGTGCCAGGTGCATGTCCGTCAGCCCTCCCGCCGGTGACCGGTGCCGCGGTCCGGCCCGTGGGTCCGGACCGCGGCATCAGCCTCTCACGGCACCAGCACCCGCAGGGCGTCCTTGGCGACCGCGACGTCCACCGGGAGCGGGGCGATGAACTCCCCGTCGGCGTAGGCGGTGATGCCGGGGGACTCGATCCGCAGGGACTCGGTGCGCAGCGTGGTGACCTCCGGGTAGGTGACGTGGGTGCCCTTGAAGAGGGTCGGGAAGAAGCGGGCGATGCGCAGCCGGGGCATGGCGTCGACGAGGGTGAGGTCGAGCAGCCCGTCGTCGGGGAGGGCGGCGGGGCACATCAGCATGCCGCCGCCGTAGCTGCGGGTGTTGCCGACGGCGGCCAGGGTGAGGTCGCGTTCGATGACGGTGCCGTCGGCGAGGGTGATGCGGAACGGCAGCGGGCGCAGGTTGGCGAACTCGGCGAGGATGGCGAGGTTGTAGCGCATCCGGCCGCGCGGCCAGCGCAGCCGGTTGGCGCGGTCGCTGACCAGGGAGTCGAAGCCGGTGGCGAGGACGGAGCCGTACCAGCGGACGGCGCCGTCCGGGCCGGTGATCCGGCCGAGGTCGATGCCGCGGGTGCGTCCGGCGGCGATGACGTCGGCGGCGGCTTCGGGGGCGCCGAGCGGCAGGCCGTACTCGCGGGCGTGGTCGTTGCCGGTGCCCGCGGGTATCACGCCGAGCGGGACGGGGGTGCCGGCCAGGGCCTGGAGGGCGAGGTTGATCATGCCGTCGCCGCCGACGACGGCCACCGCGTCCACCCCGCCGGCCACCGCCTCGCGGGCGAGGCGGACGGCGTCCTCGGGGGAGCGCCCGGCGTGCGGTTCGACCTGGAGGCCGAGGGCCCGCAGCCGGGCGGTGGCCCGGTGGGCGGCGGGTTCGGCATGGCCGGCGCCCGCCGCCGGGTTGGTGAGAACGGCGACCCTGCGGACGGTTCTCACCTCGTTCACGGGATCAACTTGCCCGGGTTGAGGATGCCCGCCGGGTCGAGTTCGGCCTTGACGGCGCGCAGGATGCGCACGCCGAGGTCGCCGATCTCCTCGGTCATCCAGGGCCGGTGGTCGGCGCCGACGGCGTGGTGGTGGCTGATGGTGCCGCCGGCGCCGAGGATGGCGTCCCCGGCGGCGCGCTTGGCGGCGCCCCAGCGGGTGAGCGGCTCCTCGCCGAGGGCGGCGACGACGGTGAAGTAGAGCGAGGCACCGGTCGGGTAGACGTGCGAGATGTGGCAGAGCACGAGGGAGCCGGGCAGGGCGCCGGTGAGCGCCTCGGTGACGGCGGTGCGCAGGGCCGGCAGGCGGCTCCAGCTCGTCGCGGTCTCCAGGGTCTCGCACAGCGCGCCCGCGCCGAGCAGCGAGTCGCGCAGGTAGGGGGCGTTGAACCGGCCGTGCTCCCAGGCCCGGGCGGGGACCTCGCCGAGCGAGGTGGCGCCGGTGGCGAGCAGGGTGTCGCGGGTGAGCTGCAGGCGGGCGGCGACCTGGGCGGCGGTGCCCTCGAAGACGGTGACGGCAAGGCAGCCGGTGACCGCCGGGGCGCCGCCGATCTGCTCGGTCATGGCCAGGTTGATCATGGTCTCGGCCTCGTCGGAGAGCCGGATCACGGTCGGGCCGGTGCCTTGCTGCTCGACGGCGCGCAGCGCGGCGGTGCCGGTGGCGAAGTCGGGGAAGCTCCACGCCTCGTACGCCTTGACGGCGGGCAGCCGGTGGATGCGCAGCCGGACGGCGGTGATCACGCCGAGGGTGCCTTCGGAGCCGAGGAAGAGCTGGCGCAGGTCGGGGCCGGCGGCGGAGGCGGGGGCGCGGCCGAGGTCGAGGATCCCGGCGGGGGTGACGACGCGCAGTCCGCGCACCATCTCGTCGAAGCGTCCGTACCCGGCGGAGTCCTGGCCGGAGGAGCGGGTGGCCGCGAAGCCGCCGATGGTCGCGTAGCGGAAGCTCTGCGGGTAGTGGCCGAGTTCCCAGCCGCGTTCGGCGAGCAGTGCCTCCGCGGCCGGGCCGGTGAGGCCGGCGCCGAGGACTGCTTCGCCGGAGGTCTCGTCGAGGTCGAGCAGCTGGTCGAAGCGGCGCAGGTCGAGGGAGACGACGGCGTCGAAGGCTCCGCGCTCGGGGTCGAGGCCGCCGACCACGCTGGTGCCGCCGCCGAACGGGACGACGGCGATGCGGCGTTCGGCGCACACCGCGAGGACGGCGGCGACCTCCTGCTCGCTGCCGGGCAGTACGACGGCGTCGGGGGCGTCCTGTGCCTCGCGGCTGCGGCGGCGCAGCAGGTCGGGGGTGGACTTGCCACCGGCGCGCGGCAGCCGGTCGGCGTCGGCGGCGCTGATGTGGGCCTCGCCGACGGCGGTGGCGAGTGCCTTGAGGTCCTCGGCGGAGATCCGGGACGGGCGCAGGACGACCTCGTCGGCGCCGGGCCCGGGGGCGGCGTCGCCGGTGACGCCGAGGGCGGCGGCGAGCAGTCCCTTGATGTCGGCGGACAGTTCCTTGGCGAGGGCCGGGTCGCCCCAGGCGTCCCACTTCATCGGGGGGAGCGGAAGTGCGGCGCCGGCCGGTCCCGCTTGCGTCTCAGGTGCCATGCGTTACAGTTTCACACATCATGTCAAGTAGTAACGCCGAGCCTCAGACGCCGCCCCCGGCCCCCGGGGAGCGCAGCACCGACGACGCGATCCTGGACGCCGCCGCCGACCTGATCGTCCATCTCGGCGTGCGCCGGACCCAGTTGTCCGAGATCGCCCGCCGCGCCGGGGTCAGCCGCCCGACCGTCTACCGCCGCTGGCCGGACGTCCGGGCGGTGATCGGCGCGCTGCTCACCCGGGAGATCCTGACCACCCTGGAGGGCGCCGGGCTGGACGCCCACGACCGGGAGACCCTCGTCGAGCGGGTCGTGGAGATCGCCGTCCGGCTGCGCGACCACCCGGTGCTCGGCGCACTGCTGCACTCCGACGACTCCGACCTGCTGCTCCAGTACGTCGTCGAGCGGCTCGGCGCCAGCCAGCGCGGCCTGCTGGAGGCGCTGCGCGCCGGCATCGAGCACGGCCAGGCGCACGGCTCGATCCGGGCCGGCGAGCCGCTCGAACTGGCCGCCATGGTCCTGCTGATCGCCCAGTCCACAGTCCAGTCGCACCGCATGGTCGCCTCCCTGCTGCCCGAGGCGGCCTGGCGGCGCGAACTGGCCAGAGCACTGAACGGATACCTCGCGCCATGACCCCCACCGCAGGCCCGCACGCCGGCCCGTACGCGGGCACCGGCCGGCTCGACGCCGCCCGCCGCACGCTGGAACTCCAAGCGCTCGGCGACGACCCCCGGATCGACCTCCTGGTCGTCGGAGGCGGCGTCACCGGCGCCGGAGTGGCCCTGGACGCGGCCTCGCGCGGCCTGCGCACGGTGCTCGTCGAGGCTCGCGACCTCGCCTTCGGAACGAGCCGCTGGAGCTCCAAGCTGGTGCACGGCGGCCTGCGCTACCTCGCCTCCGGGCGGATCAAGGTGGCCCGGGAGAGCGCCGTCGAGCGCGGCGTGCTGATGACCCGCACCGCCCCGCACCTGATCCGGGCGCTGCCCCAACTGGTGCCGCTGCTCCCCGACCTGCTGCGCCCGGGCCAGGCCGCGCTGATCCGCACGGGCTTCCACGCCGGGGACGCGCTGCGCCTGACGGCCGGCACCCCGGGCGCGCTGCTGCCCAGGGTGCGCCGGATCGACGCCGACCGGACCCGCCGGCTGGTGCCGGGTGTGCGGACGGACGGGCTGCGCGGCGCGCTGGTCGCCCACGACGGCCAACTCGTGGACGACGCCCGGCTGGTGGTCGCGCTGGCCCGGACCGCCGCGCAGTACGGGGCGACCGTGCTGACCAGGGTGCGCGCCGAGCAGGTCGACGGCACCTCGGCCCGGCTGGTCGACACCCTGACCGGGCGGGAGCTGGCCGTCCGGGCCGGCGCGGTGGTCAACGCCACCGGCGTCTGGGCGGGCGAGGTGGACACCTCGATCAAGCTCCGGCCCAGCCGGGGCACCCACCTGCTGGTGGACGCGGAGGCGCTCGGCCACCCGACCGCGGCCCTCACCGTGCCGGTGCCCGGCTCCACCAGCCGGTTCGTCTTCGCCCTGCCGCAGCAGCTCGGCCGGGTCGCGATCGGCCTGACCGACGAGGACGCCCCGGGTCCGATCCCGGACGAGCCGCAGCCCACCGAGGCCGAGCGCTCGTTCCTCCTGGACACCGTCAACGCCGCCCTCGCCACCGCCCTGACCGGCGCGGACGTGCGCGGCGCGTACGCCGGTCTGCGTCCGCTGATCGACACCGGCGACGGCAGCACCGCCGACATCTCCCGCGAGCACGCGGTGCTGGAGAGCCCGTCCGGGGTGATCACCGTGGTCGGCGGCAAGCTCACCACCTACCGCAGGATGGCCGAGGACGCGGTGGACACCGCCGTCCGGCTGCGCGGCCTGCCCGCCCGCGCCTGCTGGACGGCCCGGCTGCCGCTGATCGGCGCCCCCGGCCACGGGGACAGCCGCCCGCTGCCCGCCGGCGCGGGGGCCGTCGGCCAGGTGCCCGCCTCGCTGCTCGCCCGCCACGGCGGTGCGGCCCACGAGGTGCTGGCAGCGGGGGAGTTGACGCCGATCGCGGAGGGTCTGGACGTGACCCGCGCCGAGATCGCCCACGCCGTCAGCCACGAGGGCGCGCTGGACGCGGCCGACGTGCTCGACCGCCGTACCAGGATCGGGCTGGTCGCGCAGGACGCGGAGCGGGCCCGCGACGCGGTCGAGGAGATCGTGGCGGAGTGCCTCGGGGAGGTTCGGGGGAGCTGACGCGCCGGGCGGTCGGCGTCGGGCGGTCGGCGTCGGGCGGTTCCACCCGCTGCGCCGACCGGTCGGCGCAGCGGGCCGGGGCCCGGGGATCGTCAGGCCGCGGCCCGGGGGAAGGGGTCGAGGTCCGGCTCCACCCAGGCGGTCCGGGCCTGCTCGCTCGCGAGCGTCCCCGGACGGTAGTGGCGGGCGAGCAGGTCCTTGTCGAGCAGGTCCGGATGCAGGGTGGCGAACTGCTCGAAGCCCGTCGCGTCGTCGTCCGCGTGGAGTGCCACCAGCTCGACCCAGGCCCGGGTCATGGTGATGTGGAACTTCTGCGGCGCGCCGGCCTTGGTGGCGGTGCGCAGGATGCCCTCGCCGATCAGGTCGAGGGCGGCGGTGGCGCCGTGGCGGCGCACGGCGAGCCAGGTGAGCCGGACGTGCTGGCGGTGGCCGAAGCGCTCGGCGTCGGCCATCACCTCGCGCAGCAGGCCGTCGAAGGTGTCGGGGGTCGCGGGGGTGGTCATGCGCAGGCCTTCGCCGTCTGTGTGGGGGCTCGCGGGGCGCGGCTCGTGGGAGTCCGGCTCGTGGAGGCGGCTCGTCCGGGCCGACCCTGGATCGTACGGTTTTCCGATATTCGGGGGCAAACCACCCGAACGGGGTGTTTCAGCGCGCCGTGCGCTCGGGCATCGGGTGCTCGGCGCCGGACAGCTCCAGGACGCAGGCGAGCGGGTGCTCGGCCCGGCCGGTGCGGTCGAGCCGGACCGCGAGCGGCTTCGGCGGCTCCTCGGCGACCTGGGCGGCCAGAGTCAGCGGGTAGACACCGTGCCCGTGGACGCGGTGGAAGGCGCACTCCTTGCCGTCGACCAGCAACTCGGTCTCGGTGATCCAGCCGGACCGGACGTTGACGGTCACCGAGTGCCCGCCCCGGTCGAGGTGGAAACTGTACCGCTGGCGCATCGGGACCTCCGGCGACCGGGCCTGCGACGAGGGGAAACGGGGGAAGAGCCGACGAGGGGAAGCGGGGGAGAGGCGACGAGGGGAAATCCACTGCCAGTCTAGGACGGGAGGTCGCTAGGGTGCTCGGCATGCGGAGCACAGCGGGTGGCCTGCGGCCGTACGGGCCGGACAAGGAGGTGGCCGAGGACGAGTACGTCCTCGGCCTGTACCGGGTGCCCGTCAAGGCGAGGACGGGACGCAAGGCCGGCCCGGCGCCGCGGCCCGGGCGCCTGGAGGCCTGGGCGGACGGCGGCGCGCTGCGGGCCGTCCTGCGCCGCCTGGGTGCGCGGACCCTGCCCACCCTCGCCCGCCACGAGCCCGACCTCGACTTCGCCGGCCGGATCCGGCAGCCGGCGACGGCCGCGCTGGTCCGGGAGATCGAGCAGGTGGACCTAACCCGGCTCCCGGCCGCCGAGCGGGCGGTGCTGCGCCTGCTGCTGGACTGGGGCCGCCGGGCGACGGCCGAGAACGGCGCGCTGCGGATCGAGATCGACGCCGTGCAGTGACGCCGTGACCTGCCCTGCGGCGGCTCCCGCGCACGGTTCCCGTGCGCGACCCGGAGAAAATCCCGGGGCGGGCCCGCCTCCAGACGGATTCTCGTGATCTCTACAGTGTTGTAGATTCGTCCACAGGGAGAGATCCGAGGAGGGCATTGTGGGAGTTTCGCTGGCCAAGGGCGGCAACGTCTCGCTCAGCAAGGAGGCGCCCGGTCTGAGCGCCGTGATCGTCGGTCTCGGCTGGGACGTGCGCACCACCACCGGGGCCGACTACGACCTGGACGCCAGCGCGCTGCTGTGCAACGCGCTGGGCAAGGTGGTCTCGGACCAGCACTTCGTCTTCTTCAACAACCTCCGCAGCCCCGATGGTTCGGTCGAGCACAGCGGCGACAACCTGACCGGCGGCGGGGACGGGGACGACGAGCAGATCAAGGTCGACCTGGACCGCGTCCCGGTCGACGTGGCCAAGGTGGTCTTCCCGGTGTCGATCTACGACGCCGACGCCCGGCTGCAGAACTTCGGCCAGGTGCGCAACGCGTTCATCCGGATCATCAACCAGGCCAACGGCCTGGAGATCGCGCGCTACGACCTGACCGAGGACGCCTCGACCGAGACCGCGATGGTCTTCGGCGAGCTGTACCGCAACGGCGTGGAGTGGAAGTTCCGGGCCATCGGCCAGGGCTACGCCTCCGGCCTGCGCGGCATCGCGACCGACTACGGCGTGAACGTCTGATCGTCGTCGTAGCCGCCGGCGTCGCCACCGGTGGTGCCGTTCTCGCCGCCATGGTGGACGTCACCACCGTCGACGTCGACGTCCGTCCGCCCCGCGCGGGTTGACGTGGTTTCGGCGGTCGCCGCGAGCGCTCGGCCGGTACGGTCGAGCGCGTGGCCGCCGAAACCCCCGCCGCCGGTGAACTGGTGCTGCCACCAGGCGGCCATGCCCGGCTCGTCCATCCCCGACCAGTCCGGCGCCCCGGTGACCTGGGCCCGGCCGAGGGTGCGGCCCAGCTCCACCAACTCCCGCCCGGACTCCGTCCGTTCGCGGTCGTAGGCGGCCAGCAGGGCCGACCAGGAGCCGGCCTCCCGCCCCGCCAGTTCGAAGGCGTGGGCGTCCTGCATCGCCTTGACCGCGCCGCTGGTGTTGTGCGGGCGCACCACGGTGGCGGCGTCCCCGCCGATGAGCAGCCGGCCGGCCGTGCGGCGCGGGGCGGCCAGGTCGTAGATCGGCTGCAGGAAGGTCCGTTCGCGCGGGGTCAGGGTGACCAGGCCGGCCCAGTACGGCGGCAGGTACCGCTCGGCGAGTTGCCGCAGTTCGTCCAGCTGTCCGTCGAGGAGGCTGCCCGCCGGGATGCTGGTCGGGCCGTCCAGCCGCAGCCAGGCGGGCGTGGGGGCGTAGAAGACCCAGTTCACCTGGGTGCGGCCGGGTTCGACCCCGGGGATGCGGTAGATCACCACCTGGCCGCCGGGGTAGCAGGCGGTGATGCACTGCTCCTCGGGCCAGGGCGCCGCGCCGCCGGGCAGCTCGGCGAGCAGGGCGGTGTCGTAGCTGCCGCGCCAGCACACGTACCCCGCGTACTCGGGTTCGGCCCGGGGGCAGACGGCCGCGCGGACCACCGAGCGGTAGCCGTCGGCGCCGATCACCAGGTCGTACGTCTCGCGGCCGCCACCCGCTTCGGCCCAGGCGCCGTCGGGCCCGTTGCCGACGGCCGTCACGGTGGCGCCCAGCCGGAACTCGACCTGCCGGGGCGTCCGTTCGCGCAGCGCCTGCCAGAGCACGCCCCAGTGGTGGGAGTGGAAGGGGAAGGGCTGGGCCCAGAGCAGCCGACCGCAGCCGTCCGGGCCGTCGCCCTCGCCGCCCGCGCCCCGGGCGACCCAGCGGCGGACGGTGAGGCGGTGGCGGCGGGTGTCCGCGTCGAGGTGCCCGGTCCGGACCAGTTCGTCGAAGCGGTCGTTGTGGGTGCACAGCCCGACGCCGCGGTCCTCCAGCCGGCCGGGGCTGCGTTCCAGCACCACCACGCGTTCCGCGCCGAGCCGGGCGGCGGCGCCGGCGAACGCGCTTCCGGCGATGCTGCCCCCGACCACGGCCACCGAGCCACCCCGCACGGCCGCTCCTCTCCCGAGCTCGTGTCGTCCCCGCGGCGCCGCGGCGATGTCCGGGACGCCGTTGCGTCGCCCCCGTGATGTCCGGTACACGTCGCCCCGGTGATGTCCGGTACACGACGATACGCCGCCGGCCGGGTTCCGGCGGCGTGTTCGGGCCATCCGGAGGGCCGTCCGGATGGCCGTCCGGAGGGGTCTTCGGGTGGTCGGTCGGGCGCCTCCGGGAGCGCCCGGAGGGTCTGTCCGGACACCCTGTCCAGCCTTATGCAACTAGTTGCATACCCCGCCGCCCGTCCCCTACCCTGCGGTAACAACGACCCCCAGCCCGCGCCCCAGGAGACGTCGATGAGCGCCCACCCCGGCAGCAGCCGCTACCCGCACCTGCTCAGCCCGCTCGACCTCGGCTTCACCACCCTGCCCAACCGCGTGATCATGGGCTCCATGCACGTCGGCCTGGAGGAGGCCCCCGGCGGCTACGAGCGGATGGCCGCCTTCTACGCCGAACGGGCCCGCGGCGGCGTCGGCCTGATCGTCACCGGCGGCATCGCCCCCAACGAGGCCGGGCGCCCCTGGGAGGGCGGCGCGATGCTGACCACCGAGGAGGAGGCCGACAAGCACCGGACCGTCACCGACGCGGTGCACGCCGCCGGCGGCAGGATCGCCCTCCAGATCCTCCACTTCGGCCGCTACGCCTACCACCCCGACCTCGTCGCCCCCAGCGCGATCCAGGCCCCGATCAGCCCCTTCACGCCCAACGCGCTCACCGCCGAGCAGGTCGAGCAGACCATCGAGGACTTCGCCCGCTGCGCCGAACTCGCCCGCCGCGCCGGGTACGACGGCGTCGAGATCATGGGCTCCGAGGGCTACCTGATCAACGAGTTCGTCGTCGCCGCGACCAACCACCGCGAGGACGAGTGGGGCGGCCCGTACGAGCGGCGGATGCGCTTCCCGGTGGAGATCGTCCGCCGGGTCCGCGAACGGGTCGGCGAGGACTTCATCATCGTCTACCGCCTCTCCATGCTCGACCTGGTGCCCGGCGGCTCCACCCTGGACGAGGTCGTGCAGCTCGCCCAGGCCGTCGAGGCCGCCGGGGCGACCATCATCAACAGCGGCATCGGCTGGCACGAGGCCCGCATCCCCACCATCGCCACCTCGGTGCCGCGCGGCGCCTTCGCCTGGGTCACGAAGAAGGTGATGGGCAAGGTCGGCATCCCGCTGGTCACCACCAACCGCATCAACACCCCCGAGATCGCCGAGCGTCTGCTCGCCGAGGGCAGCGCCGACCTGGTCTCGATGGCCCGCCCGCTGCTCGCCGACGCCGACTTCGTCGCCAAGGCCCGGGACGACCGCGCCGAGGCCATCAACACCTGCATCGGCTGCAACCAGGCCTGCCTCGACCACACCTTCAACCTCCAGATCACCTCCTGCCTGGTCAACCCCCGCGCCTGCCACGAGACCGAACTCGTCCTCGGCCCCACCCGGTCGCGCAAGCGCATCGGCGTCGTCGGAGCCGGCCCGGCCGGCCTCGCCTTCGCCGTCTCCGCCGCCGAGCGCGGCCACGACGTCACCCTGTACGACGCCGCCCGGACGATCGGCGGACAGCTCGACATCGCCCGGCGCATCCCCGGCAAGGAGGAGTTCGACGAGACACTGCGCTACTTCCGCACCCGGCTGGCCGAGTTGGCCGTCACCCTGCGGCTCGGCGCGACCGTCACCGCCGAACAGCTGGCCGAGCAGGGCCACGACGAGATCGTCCTCGCCACCGGCGTCACCCCGCGAACTCCCGCCGACATCCCCGGAATCGACCACCCCAGCGTGCTCGGCTACCTCGACGTGCTGCGCGGCGGCGCGACGGTCGGCGAGCGGGTCGCCATCCTCGGCGCGGGCGGCATCGGCTTCGACGTGGCCGAGTTCCTCACCGACCCGGGCGACGCGGCCAGCCTCAACCCGCCCCTGTTCCAGGCCAAGTGGGGCATCGACCCGGACTACCGCGAGCGCGGCGGCCTGCGCACCCCGGAGCGGCCCAAGCCCCCGCGCAGCGTCCACCTGCTCCAGCGCAAGACCGGCAAGGTCGGCGCCGGCCTCGGCAAGACCACCGGCTGGATCCACCGCACCGAACTCAAGCACCGCGGCGTGGTGATGGTCCCCGGCGTCACCTACGACCTGATCGACGACGCCGGCCTGCACCTCACCGTCGACGGCGAACGCCAACTGCTGCCCGTGGACACCGTCGTGCTCTGCACCGGCCAGGAGCCGCGCCGCGACCTGTACGAGGCACTGCGCGAGCGCGGCCTGCCGGCGCACCTGATCGGCGGCGCCGACGTGGCCGCCGAACTGGACGCCAAGCGGGCCATCAAGCAGGGCACCGAACTCGCCGCCACCCTCTGACCCGGTCCGTATCCCGGCCGGCACGCCCCTGCACGCCCTCGTACTCTCCGTGCCCCTCCGTGTCCGTCCGTGTCCGTCCGGGGCCGAGCCGGGCCCGCCGCCCGCGGTCGGCCCCGTACGATCGACCCCATGTCGCTGCCGCACGCCATCCTCACCGCCCTGCTGGAGAAACCGTCCTCGGGGCTGGAGCTGACCAGGCGGTTCGACAAGTCGATCGGCTTCTTCTGGCCCGCCACCCACCAGCAGATCTACCGCGAACTGGGCCGGCTGGAGGCCTCCGGGCACATCCGGGCCCTCCAGCCGGAAGGGCCGGTGCGCGGACAGAAGAAGGAGTACGAGGTCCTGCCCGAGGGCCGCGCCGAACTCGCCCGCTGGACCGCCGAGGGCGCCGCGCCCCGCGCCGTCCGGGAGCCCCTGCTGCTGCGGCTCCGGGCGGCCGCGGTGGTCGGCACGGACGGGCTGACGGCCGAGCTGGGCCGCCACCTCGCCCTGCACCGCGCGCAGTTGGCCGACTACCGGGAGATCGAGCGGCACGACTTCCCGGCCGAGCGGACGGACACCGGAAACCCGCTCCAGCACGCGGTACTGCGGGCCGGCATCGGACTGGAGACCTTCTGGGTGCAGTGGCTCGCCGAGACCCTCGAAGCCTTGGAGGCCCTCGACGCCCTTCCCTCCGCCCTCTCGGCTCCGCCCGCTCCGTCCGCCGACCCTTCGAATAGGTCCTGACCTGCGGAGATCCCCGCCCGCGCGCTCCGCCCGGCCCCCGGTGGGACACTGGTGGCTGTCCCTGCCCGAACCCTCGACCGGGGGCCCGCATGACTCGTCCCAGGCCCATCCACGCCCTCGCCGCCGCGGCCGCCGCCGTGGCGGTCGCCCTGGGCCCGGCCACCCTGCCGGCAACGGCCGTGCCCGCCCAGGACGCCCAGCAACTGCCCTCCGCCGACCAGCTGAAATCGGCCCTGCTGACCGCGGCCGACCTCGGCCCCGGCCACACCGAGATCCCGGTGACGCAGAGCCCAAGCCCCGGCCCCAGCGGGAACCCCACCCCGGTGACGGGCTGCGCCGCGCTCAGCGCCCTCATCAACATGCGCGCGACCCAGACCGGCACCAACACCTCGCACGCCGCGGTCGAACTCGACGGTCCGGACGGCAACCCGATGACCACCCAGGTCCTCGCCGCCGAGGCGCCCGACCAGCTCACCGCCGACTTCAACACCGTCACCGACGCCCTGAAGACCTGCCACAGCATCACCTTCAACGGCGGCACCGACGACGAGGTCACCTTCACCGTCACCCCGGTCACCCTCGGCGACCGCAAGGACGCCCCCGCCGTCCACCTCGACGGCACCCTGGCCGGCGTCCGACTCAACGGCTACGTCGGCATCGAGCGCTTCGGCACGGTCGCCATGGCCTTCGGCTTCTTCGAACGCCAGGCCACCTCCGAGCAGGCCGCCTCCATGCAGTACCGCACCGCCGTCGCCAAGGTCGAACGCACCCTCGGCACCCAGGCCGGCAGCACCACAGCCCCCACCGCTACCCCCACCGAGGGCCAGCGCGTCTGACCAGACCCCGCCCCCTCCGCACAGCACCGCAGCCCCCGGCCGAACGCCTCGCGCGCTCGGCCGGGGGCCGCGGTGATCGACCGTCGACCGGGGCGGGTTACACGCCCGCTGGGCTTTACCCCGAACAGTGGGCTCTGTCCCGTAATCGGCTCTGTCCCGTAATCGGTGGTAACGAAGCGTGATGGGTGTCGTTGGCAGGTCATGCGAAATGTCAACGAGCTTGTGGGCACGGTGTTTTCCGGGTTGTCGCCGCTGGTGATCGAGGATGTAGTGGACGAGGGTGAGGTGATTCGGGTGGTGGCCCGGACCCAGGACGGTCCGGTGCCCTGCCCGGTCTGCGGGGCGCCGACGGACCGGGTGCACGGCTTCCATCACCGGACGGTGGCGGACGTGCCGGCGGACGGCCGGCGGGTACTCGTGGTGGTGCGCGTTCGCCGCCTGGCCTGCCCGGTACTCGGCTGTCGGCGACAGACGTTCCGCGAGCAGGTGCCCAGCCTGCTCGAGCGCTACCAACGTCGCACGAACCGTCTCACGAGCCAACTCGGTTCTGTGGTAAAGGAGTTAGCAGGCCGGGCCGCGTCGCGGCTTTTGGCGGTGCTCGCCGTACCGGCCTCCCGGTCCACGGCTTTGCGGATGCTGTTGCGGGTGCCCCTACCCGCGCGACGGGCGCCGCGGGTCCTGGGCGTGGACGACTTCGCCCTGCGCCGCCGTCACCGGTATGCGACCGTGCTGATCGACGCCGAGACCGGCGAGCGGATCGACGTCCTGCCCGGGCGGGGTGCCGACACCCTGGAAACGTGGCTGCGCGAGCACCCGGGTGTCGAGGTGGTGTGCCGGGACGGCTCCGGGGCCTACGGCGAGGCCGTCCGGCGGGCTCTGCCCGAAGCGGTGCAGGTCGGTGACCGGTGGCACATCTGGCGCAACCTCTGCGAGACCGTCCTGAAGGAA